>CALGYY010000168.1 GCA_937934705.1 uncultured Bacteroidota bacterium | reverse complement strand
GAAAGAACGTTTACTCGTTTTGGACGGGGCTATGGGAACCATGGTTCAGAAATATGGTTTGCAGGAAGCAGATTACCGCGGAGAAAGATTCAGGAACCAAGCCCATACGCTGAAAGGCTGCAACGATATACTCTCAATTACACAATCGGAGCTGATCTCCGATATTCACCGCAAATACCTCCAGGCCGGCGCTGATGTCATCGAGACCAATACCTTTAACGCGAACCGTTTTTCCCTGGCAGATTATGGACTTGAAGATCTGGCTTATGAGATCAACGCATCTTCAGCGAGGCTTGCACGTATTGTTGCAGATGAGTTCTCCCGCATCTATCCCTCACAACCCCGTTTTGTGGTGGGCTCTGTCGGTCCGACCGGCAAAACCCTGAGCATCTCCCCTGATATGGACGACCCGTCGTTCAGGGCGGTCAGCTTCGATGAAATGGCAGAAGCCTATGCCGTGCAGATTAAAGGCCTGGTTGATGGAGGGGTTCACGCGGTCCTGATTGAAACCATTTTCGATACACTGAATGCCAAGGCCGCATTATTCGCGGCGGAAACAGTCTTTGACCAGTTGGGTCGCAGGGTCCCGTTAATGATATCCGTAACGGTTTCGGATCTGAGCGGCAGAACCCTTTCAGGTCAGACTTTAGAAGCTTTTTTTACGTCCGTTTCACATGCTCCTTTAATGAGCATCGGAATGAACTGTGCGCTGGGGGCGCGGGAGATGACTCCTTTCCTCCGCGAGCTGGCCTCGTTGACAGGCCTGCATATCACCGCCTACCCGAATGCGGGCTTACCCAATGCGGAAGGAGGATACGATGAAAAAGCGGAGGAGATGGCCACCATCATCAGGCAATGGGCCGAAGAAGGCATTGTCAGCATGATCGGCGGCTGTTGCGGAACCACACCCGCACACATCGCTCTGCTTTCGGCAGTGGCCAGGGAAAGCACGGTGAAGCTCAGACAGCAGCCGGCACCTGTGACACGCCTGAGCGGTCTGGAACCACTGGTGATTGGAAAAGACAGAGTATTCGTCAATATCGGTGAACGGACCAATGTGGCAGGTTCGCGGAAGTTTGCCCGCCTCATCGCCGAAAAAAAATATGAGGAAGCCCTTTCTGTTGCCCGGCAGCAGGCCGGGGCGGGGGCGCACATGCTCGATGTGAATCTCGACGACGGCATGCTGGATGCGCTTCAGGAGATGGAGATCTTTTTGAAGATGCTGAGTACTGAGCCCGAAATTGCCCGTTTGCCGGTGATGATCGACAGCAGCCGCTGGGAGGTGATTGTGGCCGGACTCAAGTGCCTGCAGGGGAAATCCGTGGTGAATTCCATCAGCCTGAAAGACGGGGAAAAGACCTTTCTTGAACGGGCGCGGTTTATCCGCAGAATGGGAGCCGCCGTGGTGGTGATGGCCTTCGATGAGGAGGGTCAGGCAGTGACCTTTGATCATAAGATCAGGGTGGCAGCCAGGGCTTTTGCTTTGCTGACCGAAGAAGCCGGTTTCCCGGCAGAAGATATCATCATGGATCTGAATATCCTGACCATTGGGACAGGACTTGATGAACACAGGAATTTTGCGCTGGACTATATCAGGGCCCTGCAATGGACCCGTGAGCATTTGCCGGCCGTCAGAACCAGCGGTGGAATCAGCAACCTTTCTTTTGCCTTCAGGGGGCACGACAGGATCCGGGAGGCCATGCATGCTGTTTTTCTTGATCATGCCATCATGGCCGGCCTTGATATGGGTATCGTGAATGCGGGGGTGTTGCCTCTGGTGGAGGATATGGATCCTGGTTTCAGGGAATTGTTGGAGGATCTCATTCTGAACCGCAGAAAGGATGCCACCGAGCGACTGATCATGTTCGCAGAAAAAATAAAGGGGGAAGAATCCTTTGCTGAACCCGGCAGGCAGGAAGAATGGCGGAATGCGACGATCGAAGTGCGCCTGGGTACTGCTTTGCAGCGGGGTTTGACCGATTACCTGGAGGCGGATCTGAAGGAAGCTCTTAAAATCTTCCCGGGACCGCTGGAAATTATTGCAGGTCCTTTGATGTCGGCTATGAACCACATTGGTGATCTGTTCGGCAGCGGAAGAATGTTCCTCCCCCAGGTGGTGAAAAGCGCCAGGGTCATGAAAAAGGCCGTGGATATTCTGATGCCTTACCTTGAAGCTGAAAAGGCCGACCCCCGGGAGCTGGCCAACAAAGGAGTCATTATCATGGCCACGGTAAAGGGCGATGTTCACGATATCGGTAAGAACATTGCCGGCCTGATCATGTCGTGCAACAATTATAAAGTGGTTGATCTGGGTGTGATGGTGCCTGCGGCGGTCATTGTGGAGGAAGCGTTAAAGCACAAGGCTGATGCAGTTGGTTTGAGTGGTTTGATCACCCCTTCGCTCGACGAAATGATACAGGTGGCCCGGGCCATGGAAGAGGCAGGGCTCAGAATTCCGCTGCTGATCGGAGGGGCCACCACTTCAAAAAAACATACGGATCTGAAGATTGCTCCGGTTTATAGCGGGAATGTTATTCATGTGAAAGATGCCGGTCAGGCAGCGGGAATTCTTGAATCTCTCCTGCACGGAAAGCCTCCTGTACGGAAAGAAAAGGTAGAGGAAAAGCAGCAACATGAGGGTCATGAAACCCGGCAGTACCTCAGCATCAGGCAGGCCCGTGCTGCGGCCTTAAAGTTTGACTGGTCGCGTTATGCCTGTCCTATCCCCGCACGTGAAGGGGTTTTTGTGATCGGTGATCAGCCGCTGGCTGAGCTCGTCCCGCTGATCGACTGGACCTTCTTCCTTCATGCCTGGGAGATCGGAGGCCGTTATCCTGAAGTATTCAAAGATACAGTGAAGGGCGATGAGGCCCGTAAGCTTATCCGTGACGCAGAAGAGATGCTTCAGGAAATTATTGAAATGAATTACCTGAAGGCCAAAGCCTGGTTTGCTATTCTACCGGCCAATGCCTTTGGTGATGATGTGATCATTTATGATGATGACAGGCGGATCAGCGAGGCCGGAAGGCTGCTTTTTCTCAGGAACCAGGAAGCCGGCTCCCACAACCTTTGTCTGGCCGATTATATCGCCCCGGTGGGTTATCCTGACCACATCGGGCTTTTTGCCCTTACTGCAGGAATCGGCGCTGCAGCTAAGGCCACTGAATGGGCTGCGGGTGGCGATGATTACCGCTCCTTTATGATGTTGTTGCTGGCCGACCGCCTTGCCGAAGCATTTGCAGAGCTGCTTCACCAGAAAATCAGAAAGGAGTTCTGGGCCTACGATCCAGATGAATCGCTGACCTGCGCGGAGCTCCTGGGAGGAAAGTACAGAGGAATCAGGCCGGCACCGGGCTATCCGGCCTGTCCGGACCATGAGGCCAAGGCCGACATCTTCCGCCTGCTGCAGATCCCTGACGGGGGAGAGCTGAGTCTGACGGAGAACCATATGATGAAACCCGTAGCCTCCGTTTGCGGTTACTATTTTTCGCACCCTGATTCAAAATACTTCACAACGGGATTGATCGGAGAGGATCAACTGGAGGATTACCGCAGCAGGAAACTAAGCAAACTGAAACGATGAAAATTGCAGATTACCTCAAGAATCCGGAACACCGTCAAGTGTCTTTTGAATTGTTGCCTCCGCTGAAAGGCGACAATATGCAGAAGATCTATCAGACACTCGACCCGCTGATGGAATTCAAACCTCCCTATATCAACGTTACCTACCACCGCGAGGAGGTAGTCTACAAGAAACATCCCAATGGACTGCTCGAACGACGCACGGTGAGAAAGCGACCCGGGACCGTGGCCATCTCTGCTGCTATTAAGTTCCGCTATGGGGTGGATGTGGTTCCGCATATTATCTGCGGGGGCTTCAGCAGAGAAGAAACAGAAAATGCACTGATCGACCTTCACTTTCTGGGGATACACCATGTACTGGCACTGCGGGGCGACACCCAGCGGACCGAGCGGGTGTTTAGCCCTGAACCTGATGGTCACGCCCATGCAGCAGATCTGGTGCGGCAGATTATGGATATGAATGCAGGCCGATATCTGGACGAGGAACTTGAAAACGCCACGCCAACGCAATTCAATGTGGGTGTGGCCGGATATCCCGAGAAGCACGAAGAAGCACCGAATATGCAGACCGACCTGCGTTTCCTGAAAGAAAAAATAGATGCAGGAGCCGAATACATCGTGACTCAGATGTTTTTTGAAAATGCTTCCTATTACCGTTTCGTAGAACAATGCCGCGATCATGGCATCCATGTCCCGGTGATTCCCGGAATCAAACCGCTGACATCAAGGAATCAGATCTTCACGATTCCAAAGGCTTTTAATGTGGAAATCCCTGAAGCCCTGGCAACGGAAATGGAAAAAAGCCGCGATCCTCAGTCGGCCTGGCAGATTGGTGTCGAATGGGCGATCTCGCAGGCCCGTGACCTCTACCTGCACAAAGTGCCCATCGTGCATTTCTATACCATGGGCAGGAGCGACAACATCAGGCAGATTGTTGAAGCAGTCCTCTGAAAAACACTTATTCATGTTAACATTCTCAGTGGGTTCCGCTTTTCCGAAGTATTGAAGCGGGACGTTCCAAAAACAATAGCCGGTGTTAGGGCACCGGCTATCGCTGAAGAAGATCAGATGTGATCCCTTATATTTCAACCATTGGGGAAAAGCCTGTTGATCTTTTCCATGGTGGTTTTCTCCAGGTCTTCCTGTTTGTATTTCTGTGCAATCCCTGCAATCGCCTGCAGGATCTGCATACCCTGTTCGATATCTTCGCGGAAAGCGTTGCGGCGTTTCTTGTCCAGCGATGCATACCAGATCAGATTCTGTTCGTAAATATCTGCTACGCGCGAAAGGATCACATTGCCCTTTTCCATTTCTCCGGCCTGCATATACAGTTCCCCGTAACCGATCATATAAAGATCGTAGGGAACCTGCAGATCAGGGAAAACTTCCACACCCTTGTCGAGACACTGAATGGCTTTTTGCTTCTTGCCTTCGTTAAGCAGGGTCTGGGCCACGCGCGCAAAATTATTCCTTGAAAACAGTGACATCCCGTAGCTTTCTTTGTCGCAATACACGGAGGGATCTGCGATGTTCCCGTACACAAACTCCTTCAGCATCAGGTCTGCCGTACGATCGCTCAGAATGCCGCCGCCCCGTTTGGCATCAGTCTTCACCGGAATAAAGCGGTAAACGGCACCCTCGAGGTAGCAGTAGTCCTCAATATCGAGGAAATCACTTACACTGCTCGGACTAGCAAAATAAATCGGGCGCTCCCAGTTGTTGGTCGCAATCAGATCAAGCAACATCAGGTCATTCTTATACAGGGTATTCTTCTTCACCTGCCATACAATGGATTTAGGTATACGTGAAGCCATGTTTGCCGGCACAGTTCCGTTGCTTACCACTTTCAGTGAGTCGATGGTCAGCATCAGATCCTTTGTGGGAAGAAAGGCCACCGATTTTCCGTTCTGCAGTTTGACCTTGGCTTTTTCCTTATCGCTGTTAATCAGGTTAATCACCTGTTTGAGTTCATAGATCCCTTTGATACCGGTATCATAATAAGGGACGAAATCATTGGTGCCCTGCGTATACTTCTCTTTTGGAAGAGTGAAGGGGAGAGCCTCCGATTCGTAGAGCTTATTGTACAACTGATGAATGTACCAATCACCGGAAGCCAGTGTGAAGTTGACCACCCTCACGTCGGTCCGGATGCCTTCCACTTCCTGTGCATACCATAAAGGGAAAGTATCGTTGTCGCCGTTCGTGATCAGGATGGCATTGGGTGCACAGGAGTTCAGATAGTTCTTGGCGAAATCGCGGCAGGCATATTTATCGGAACGGTCATGATCATCCCATCCTTTGGCCCCCATGATGGTGGGAACCAGCAGGAAGCTGATCACCGTTGCCAGAAGGGCTCCGCCCACTTGCGGCATAAATTTCCTGAGAAGATTAAAAATGGCCACAACACCGATGCCTATCCAGAGTGCAAATGCGTAGAATGAGCCTGCGTAAGCGTAGTCCCTTTCGCGGGGCTGCAGAGGCGTCGGGTTCAGGTAAATGATGATGGCAATACCGGTCATGAAAAAGAGCAGGGCCACGACGAATGCGTCCTTTGGCCTTTTCCGGAAATGGAATACCATACCCAATAGTCCCAGCAACAGTGGCAGGAAATAGAAAGTGTTCCTTGCCTTGTTATTGGTCATTCTTTCCGGCTGTTCATCCTGGTTGCCAAGCCTGGCCTTGTCGATAAAGCCAATGCCACTGATCCAGTTCCCGTTCTGAATATCTTTATTGCCATTGCCGTCGAGTCCGAAACCCTGGACATCATTCTGCCGGCCGACAAAATTCCACATAAAGTACCGGAAATACTGACTCCCCAACTGGTTCCGGAAAAGAAAGCCGAGGTTCTCACTAAAGGTCGGTTTGCGGTCGGTACGTATACCCGTCCACTCCCTGTATGCGTTGACGTGCTTCTGCTGATCGCTCCACATACGGGGGAAGAAAGTACAATAGTCCGGATCATATTTATAGGTGACCTTCTTACTAATCACCACATATTTGTCTTTCCCGTTCTCCTGACCTTTCTGGTAAATATTGCCGCTTTCCTCCGTATCAATCACCTTCGCATTGTAGTATTGTCCGTAGAACACCGGCCAGTCCCCGTACTGATCGCGGTTCAGGTAACCCAGCAGACTGATGGCATCCTTGGGGGCGTTTTCGTTGATGGGCGTATTGGCATTGGCCCGGATCACCAGCATAAAGAATGATGAATAACCGATGAGGATGAATGCAAATGCAAGGATGACCGTGTTGAGAACAACCTTCGCCTTTTTGCGGGTCAGGTAAAGTCCCAGAACGATCAGTCCCAACAACAGAACAAAATAAATGATGGTGCCGGAATTGAAAGGCATTCCAACGGAATTCACAAAGAAAAGCTCGAAGGCTCCGGCCAGCTTCACGATCCAGGGAATAACACCGCTCTGCACGAAACCCAGGATCAGAATGGAAATGATGCCGGTAAGGATAAATCCCTTGGCTGAAAATTTATATTTCTTAAAATAATAAACATAAGTTAATGCGGGTATTGTCAAAAGATTCAGGAGGTGAACCCCGACCGATAATCCCATCAGGAATGCAATAAGAATGATCCACCTCAGATGGTGTTTTGAGTCGGCAGCAGCCTCCCATTTCATCATGGCCCAGACAACAGCCGCTGTAAACATGGAGGAAGTGGCATAAACTTCACCTTCAACCGCGGAAAACCAGAAGGAATCCGAAAATGTGAACGCCATGGCTCCAACGAGGCCTGCACCCAGAACGGTGATCTTCTGTCCCATGCTCATCTCGCTGTCTTTCAGAAAGAATTTTTTGGCGATGGCTGTAATGGTCCAGAAAGTGAACAGGATCGTCAGACCGCTGAGGATGGCCGACATGGCATTGACCATTTTGGCGACCTGAGTTACATCACCGAAAGCGAAGAGGGTAAAAAAGCGCCCCAGGAGTTGAAAGAAAGGTGCTCCGGGGGGGTGGCCGACCTGAAGTTTGTATGATGTCGCGATGTATTCTCCGCAATCCCACCAGCTCGTGGTGGGCTCAATGGTCATCAGATAAACGATTGAGGCTGCGATGAAGACGAGCCAACCGATAACATTGTTCAGGAATTTGTAATCTTTGATCAGCTTCACTTGGATGGATTTTGATTATTTTGTGGGCGAAATTACAAAAACGGATCGACTTGGGATGTATTCCCGGTGATTAATAAGAAAACGCTTCATCATACGTTGATCCCTGATAACATTCAGCATTACACATGGGCATTTCAGATCAGGCCGTACGATATCTGCGATACAGAATGTGCAGCAAAAGCCGTTTTGGGGTTCATTCCCCTTTTGTCTTTGATCTGATCTCTGAGCTGCACAATGGCCGAAGAAAGAGGGAGGAAACTGCCCCGGTGGAAAGGATCAGGAAACAACTGGAGCGCGACCGGAGGCTCATCAGGCGCGAGGATCATGGAAGGGAGCCGGCGATCAGTTATTCGCTGGGTGTTGGGGAGATTGCCCGCAAACATGCCATCCGTCCGGTATACGGAAGGGTGCTCTTTAAGCTGGTGAAGAAATACCGGCCGGCCCGCATCCTGGAACTGGGCACTTCTCTGGGAATCAGTACTTCATATTTGCATCTGGGCCATCCGGAAGCCGCCCTGGTGAGTATCGAGGCCTGCGCGGAGACCCACAGGCTCGCCGGGGAAAACCCGCTGCTGGCAAAAAAGCCGGGCGTGCACCTGCTTTGCGGCCGTTTTCAGGACCGTTTGGATGAAGCTATCAGCATGCTGGGTGGTATCGACCTGGCTTTCATCGACGGGCATCACCGGGAAGCTGCAACGATCCGGTATTTTCAGCAGATCATGAAGGCAGTCAGCAACGACAGCATACTGGTTTTCGACGATATCCACCACTCAGACGAAATGGAAAGGGCCTGGGCGGCCATCATCCGTGACGAAAGGGTCAGGGTAAGTATCGATCTGTTCAGCCTGGGTCTGATTTTCTTCAAAAAAGAGCTCAGCCGGGAGGCTTTTGTCCTGCGCTTTTAGTAATTTTGCATATCATCCGATTTCCGGAAAACACAAAGGAAAGCATGGAAGAAATTATCCGACTCGAGGGCATACACAGGCATTACAAAGTGGGGACACATATCGTAAAGGCCCTTCAGCATATCAGCCTGAACATCTACAGAAATGAATACGTTGCGCTCATGGGGCCCTCAGGTTCAGGCAAGTCGACCCTGATGAATATACTGGGTTGTCTCGATACAGCTACCGGCGGTCAATATGTACTTAACCGACAGGATGTTAGTAAGCTTTCAGACAATGAGCTGGCGGAAATCCGCAACAAGGAGATCGGTTTTGTTTTCCAGACCTTTAATCTTTTGCCACGCTCAACGGCCCTGGATAATGTGATGCTGCCTCTGATCTATTCAGGTATGAGCAAAACCAGGCGAAGTGAAAGGGCCATGCAGGTGCTGGAGCAGGTACAGTTGTCGGACCGGATTACGCATAAACCCAATGAGTTGTCGGGCGGTCAGCGGCAAAGGGTAGCCATTGCCAGGGCCCTGGTCAACCATCCAAGTATTATCCTGGCCGACGAACCCACAGGAAACCTGGATTCAAAAACTTCCATCGAGATCATGGGCTTATTCGAAGAGATCCACCAGGCCGGGAACACCATTATTCTGGTCACCCATGAAGAAGATATTGCCCGTCACGCCCACCGTATCATCCGGTTGAAGGACGGATTGGTGGATTCCGATGAAAAGAATGCAGACATCCGCAGGATGTCGTATTATACGGGTAATGAGGTTTTAAAATAGAAGATGATGGAAGAGCAGAAGAACTGGAAGATATACACCCGTAAGGGAGACGGAGGGGAAACCAGTCTCCTTGGAGGCAGCAAAGTCCCTAAATTCCACCTGAAAATTGAATGTTACGGCACTGTGGATGAACTCAACAGTGTGATCGGGATGCTGCGCGATTTATCAGACTGTGCGCACTGCAAAGACAGCCTGCTGGAAATACAGGACCGTTTGTTCACAATAGAATCCCTGCTTGCGGCAGATTCTGAAGAATCCATGAAAGGTCTCCCCCTGATTGCGGAGCGTGATATCGAATTTCTCGAGAAGGAAATTGACAGGATGAATGAAGGGCTCCCTGAACTGACCCAATTCATTCTGCCGGGGGGCCATGTGGCGGTTTCGTGGAGCCATATTGCCCGGACGGTATGCCGGAGGGCCGAGCGCCTCATCGTCCGTTTGTCAGTCGACGACAGGGTCGATGAGATCCTGATCCGTTATATAAACCGCCTGTCAGATTACCTTTTTGTGATCGGCCGCCGCCTGAGCCACGATTTGGGAGCCAGTGAAACTCCCTGGCAAGCCCGGAAGGGTTAAAATCAAGATATACAGTGTTTTAAAAATTATTTCCAGATCCGGAAAGCCAGGGTGAGCAGGAGCGGGGATACGCCTTTCTGAGGCTTGAATTTTCTCTGTTTTTCGGGGCGTAAGTGTCTAATTGTTAACAAATAATAAAAAAGTGAAATATTACTTGACTTTTTAAGTTTTTTTTGTATATTTTTGCGAAAAAATTCAAAAACCTGAATAATTATGTATTGGACCCTGGAACTGGCTTCCAAGCTTGAAGATGCGCCATGGCCGGCCACCAAGGATGAGCTCATCGATTACAGCATCCGTTCGGGTGCTCCCATGGAAGTAATTGAGAACCTGAAGGAGATTGAGGATGAAGGGGAGATATACGAGAGTATTGAAGACCTGTGGCCTGATTATCCTACAAAGGAGGATTTTTTCTTTCATGAAGATGAGTATTAACCCCAAAGGGGATTAAATCAAATACCAAACTCTTCTACAGGGGCGGCCGCAAGCCGCCCCTGCTTATTTTACCCGACGGGCTTCACTGAGATGTTTCAAATGTTTTTCCGGCTGATGAAAATCATTATCTTTGGGGGCTTATTTCATGCCAGCAGCGGATGGAGAATTTTATTGTTTCAGCCCGTAAATACAGGCCTCAGACTTTTGATATGGTGGTGGGTCAGAAATCCATCACGAGTACCCTTAAAAACGCCATTAAGAACAAGCAGCTTGCGCAGGCCTTTCTTTTTTGCGGACCCAGGGGGGTGGGAAAAACAACCTGCGCCCGTATCCTGGCCAAGACCATCAATTGCACCAATATCACCCCGGACTACGAAGCCTGTGATCAGTGCACTTCCTGCCTGTCGTTCAATCAGACGGCTTCTTTTAATATGCACGAACTGGATGCTGCCAGCAACAATTCTGTCGACGATATCCGCAACCTGGTCGATCAGGTACGCATTCCCCCGCAGGCCGGGAAATACAAAGTGTATATCATCGATGAGGTTCACATGCTGTCGCCCTCGGCCTTCAATGCTTTCCTGAAAACACTGGAGGAACCTCCGGCTTATGCGAAGTTTATCCTGGCCACAACGGAAAAACATAAGATCATTCCCACCATTCTTTCCCGTTGTCAGATCTTTGACTTCAGACGGATCACCGTTGAGGATATCGCCCAGCAACTCATGTTCGTTGCAGGTAAAGAAAACATCCAGGCAGAAAGTGACGCTCTGCATATTATTGCAGAAAAAGCCGATGGTGCGATGCGGGATGCCCTCTCCATTTTTGACCAGATCGCCAGCTCCACCGAAGGGAATATCACATACAGGGCCGTACTCGATAATCTCAACATGCTGGAGCACGATGCCTATTTCACCATGGTCAACCATATTCTGCGCAATGATATCACGGAGATTCTGCTACATATCGACGATATTTTTGACCGGGGTTACGACGGTCTCCAGTTTCTCACGGGATTCAGTTCCCATCTGCGAAACCTGATGATTTGCAAGGATGAAAAGACCATCGCCCTGATGGAGGTGGGAGAAAGTATCAAAGAAAGATACAGGGAACAGATCCGCTTTGTGGAGCTTCCTTTCATTCTTCGCTGCCTCGAAATCGCTACCCAGAGCGAACAGGTGTACCGCACCAGCAATAACAAACGCCTGCAACTGGAGCTGGCATTTATCCAAATGTGCAATCAGCCCAAAGCCAGTGTCAACCCTACACCACCGGTTGACATCAGCGAAAAAAAAAAACCTGAACCCTCTGAGCCCAGGGTAAAATCTCCTGCACCCCCCCCGGTGATCCCTGAGAAAACAGATAAAGAAAAGGTCAGCCTTAACAAAAGCGATATCATTTCCATTAAAGGCCACACCCAGGAAAAAAAATCCGGAAATCAAGCCGAAAGCAGCCAGGATGAATACGGTGAACAGGATTTTGGTCCTGAAGAGTTTGCCGCCGCCTGGATGAAATTCGCTGAACAAATCAAGGAGAAACAGCCGAATTTTTATGTAACACTGACTTCAAGACTGCCGAATCTCGATGAGCCATTTGTCGCACTGATGATGGTCGATAACCAGATCCAGGCCGATGAAATGAAGAACCGCAGAGCTGAAATCCTCAGTTTCCTGAGAAAAGAACTCGACAACCGGAAAATTCAGCTGGAGGTGATGCTTAATGAAAGGCTGGATGATAAAAAAGTGCTCACCAATAAAGAGAAACTCCAGCAAATGGAAGAAAAAAATCCTGCGTTGAACAAACTCCGCAGCCAACTCGATCTTGAAATTGAATACTAATTCCCTTACGATGATCAGATATTCCAGAATGATTGTAAGCCTGCTGATGTTCCTGGCGTTCTCCGCGGGACTCACTGCACAACCTTTTCAGCTTACCGACAGCCTGAGCCTTGACCCCGGACTTATCATGGGTCGCCTCGATAATGGGATCGTTTACTATATCCGGCAAAACAAGAAGCCTGAAAACAGGGTGGAACTTCGTCTGGCAGTAAATGCCGGCTCCATGCAGGAAAATGACAGCCAGAAAGGACTGGCCCACTTTACGGAGCATATGTGCTTCAACGGGACCACCAACTTTCCCAAGAACGAACTGGTCGACTACCTGCAGCAGACCGGGGTCAAATTCGGGGCAGACATCAACGCGTACACCAGTTTTGATGAAACCGTTTACATGCTGCAACTGCCTGCCGACAAGCCTGAATTGCTCGACAAGGGATTCCAGGTCATAGAAGACTGGGCGCATCAGGTCACCTTCGAAGGGGAAGAAATAGATAAGGAAAGAGGGATCATTATTGAAGAATGGAGAATGGGCCTCGGTGCTGATGACCGCATCCGGAAAAAGTATTTTCCGCTAATCTTCAAGGGTTCGCGTTATGCCGAAAGAATGCCTATCGGAGATATAGAAGTACTGAAAAATTTTCATCACGATACCATCCGGAAATTCTATAAGGATTGGTATCGCCCCGACCTTCAGGCTGTGGTGGTCGTGGGAGATATCGATCCGGCCCTTGCTGAGCAAAAGATCAGGGAACATTTCTCACGCATCCCCAAAGCAGAGAATCCCCGGCCCCGGGTCAGCTATAGCATTCCGGAGAACAAGGAACCTCTCGTGGCACTGGTCACCGATAAGGAAGCCACTTCCACTTCCGTGATGATCTTTTACAAACACCCCCGGAAATTGTTAAAAACGGTGGGTGATTACCGCAACAAACTGATCGGTGAGTTGTTCACCGGCATGCTGAACGAAAGGCTGAGGGAATACCAGCAGAAACCTGATGCTCCTTTCATCTACGCCTATAATTACTATGGCGGATTTCTGGCCAGGGGAGGAGACGCTTATACCGTGGTTGCTTCCATCAAAGAAAACATGATTAATCAGGCCATCGGTATCCTGCTGATGGAAGGACAGCGTGTCAGGCTGCACGGTTTCCTTGCTTCGGAGTTTGCCCGTGTCAGGGAAGATATGCTGATGCGCTATGAAAAACAGGCCAAGGAATATGACAAAACGGAATCCGGAAGACTCGCCGGACAGTATGTCAGCCATTACCTCTCAGGCAATCCGGTGCCGGGAACCCGGGCGGAATTCGCCTACGTGAAAAACCTGATCGGCGGTATCAGCCTTGAGGAAGTGAATGCATTGGCAGGGCAGTGGATGACTGAAGAAAATATGGCCGTGGTCGTTACTGCACCGGAAAAACCGGAAATCACGGTTCCCAATGAGGAAATGGTACTGAACATGATCCGCGAAAGCCGCCAGTCGAAGCCTGAGGCCTGGGTGGATCAGTTCCGGGATGAACCTCTGATCGACCGCGAACTGACAGGTTCTCCTCTTGCTTCGGCAAAGAAAATTGAGAACCTGGGGGCTACGGAAATGACCCTGAAAAACGGGATCAGGATTGTGGTGAAAAAAACCGATTTTAAGAATGATGAAATTCTTTTCTCGGCCATCAGTCCGGGCGGAACTTCCCTTTTCCCGGATCAAGACTATATGTCGGCACTATTCGCTGCCCAGATCATCGGAGAAAGTGGCCTCGGGAAGTTCAGCAATCTGGAACTTAAAAAGAAGCTGAAAGGCAAAAGTATCGAACTTAGTCCCTACATCGATGATGTGCGTGAAGGCTTCAATGGTAAGACCAACCCCCGTGATCTGGAAACCCTGTTGCAGCTGACGTATCTGTATTTTACAGCTGCAGTGAAGGACAGCAATGCCTTCCTCGCAACTATTTCAAGGACCAAAAACCAGATGAAGTTCGTCGGAAACAACCCCGTATTTGCTTTTATGGACACACTGATCAAGACATCATCCTCTAATGATCCCAGAGTGGTTGTTCTGCCGAAGGAAAAGCAGCTTGACAATGTCAGACTGGATCTTGCATACAGCATGTACCGCGACCGCTTTGCAAATGCCGGTGATTTTGTGTTTTATTTCGTAGGTAATATTGATGCGGATTCTTCTCTGCCTTTATTTGAGAAGTATCTGGGGAGCTTGCCGGTAACGGGACGCGAGGAAAACTGGAAAGACGAAAGTGCTCCCTTCCCCCCGGGGGCAACCGATGTAAAAATTTATAAGGGCAGTGAGCCCAAATCAATGGTGGGGATTATTTTCCAGAAAGGTTTTGAATGGAACGGGAAGAACCGTTTACACCTGCGAATGCTGAAGGAAATTGTCAGCATTCGTCTTATCGAAACCATACGCGAAGAAATGAGCGGGGTCTACAGCCCCAGGGTTCAGATGTCGACCGATAAGTTCCCGAAATCAGAATTCAGCCTGATGATACAGTTCGGATGTTCACCTGACAATACCGATCGTCTGACGGATGCTATCTTCGGGATCTTTGAAGACCTGAGAAAAAAGGGTCCGGGAGATAAGGATCTGAAGAAGGTACAGGAACTCCTTCTGCGTGAAAGGGAGACAGACGTCAAGAACAATAAATGGTGGCTGACCCGTATCGAAGGGATATACTTCCTGCAGGACGAGAATGCTTCTGATGAGGAATACCTGAGTATGGTCAGGGCCGTAACTTCAAATGATCTGCGGACGGCTGCCCGGCAGTTTTTTATTAAAGACCATTACGTCAGGGTGGTCTTATTCCCGGAAAAACAGTAATCATCAATAAATCCTAATATTATGTCATTCAAGTTTCGTAACATCTTTACAAGTATTGCTGCAGCATTGATCTGCAGTCTTTTGAGCTGGAACGCACTGGCCCAGCAGTATCCCTACAAAACCGTAGCCAACGACCCGATGAATACCAGGATATACACCCTGGGCAACGGGCTCACGGTATACATGACGGTTTATAAGGATGCCCCGCGCGTGCAGACATACATTGCCACACGCGCCGGCAGTAAGAACGACCCTGCCGATGCAACAGGTCTGGCGCACTATTTTGAACACATGATGTTCAAGGGCACATCTAAGATCGGAACCACCAATTACGCCGCAGAATCGGTGCTGATCGCAAAAATCGACAGCCTGTTTGAGGTCTACAGAACCATCCCTCTCAGCGAGACCGAGCCCCGGGAGAAACTCTACAGGATGATCGACAGCATTTCAACTGAGGCTGCAAAATTTGCCATCCCCAATGAGTACGATAAACTCATCAGCATTATCGGGGCGACCGGAACCAATGCTTACACATCCCTGGAGCAGACTGTATACGTCAATGATATCCCCAGCAACCAGATTGAAAACTGGCTGATGATTGAATCGGAGCGTTTTTCCAATCCTGTGCTGCGTCTTTTCCACACCGAGCTGGAAACGATCTATGAAGAAAAGAATATGACCCTCACACGAGATGAGTTCAAGCTTTATTTCGCAGTTCTCGGCGGTCTGTTCAAGAACCATACATACGGAACACAAAGCCTCATCGGCTCTACCGAACACCTGAAAAGCCCTTCGATGAAGCGCATCCGGGAATATTTCGCAGATTATTATATTCCCAACAACATGGCCATCTGTCTCAGCGGCGACCTGGATCCTGACAAAACCATCGCCCTGATCGATCAATACTGGGGAAAGATCCCTGCAGGCAATATCAAGCCCTTCAACTTCAAGCCCGAGGAAGAGATCAAAGAACCCATCGTGATGGAAGTAACGGGTCCCGATGCAGCAAGCATCACCATTGCATACCGTTTAGACGGGGCACAGTCGAAAGATGCTGAGCTCCTTCCCATTTTTGATATGATCCTTTCCAACTCTATGGCCGGACTTATCGACCTGAACCTGGTCCAGAAGCAGAAGGTACTGAGCGCTTATTCTTCCCCTGAAATCATGAAGGATTATTCAGTGCTCACACTGAGCGGCAAACCCAAGGAAGGACAAAGTCTTGACGAAGTTAAAGCCTTACTGCTTGAGCAGATTGAACTGATCAGGAAAGGAGAGTTCCCCGACTGGCTGATTGGTGCCATCATCAATAACCTCAAGCTGGATTTAATGAAAAACCTTGAGAAGAATGACCGCAGGGCGGCGATGTACGTAGAATCTTTTATTCTCGGAATTCCCTGGGAACATACAGTGGGCACTTTCGATCGCTATGAGAAAATCACCAAACAGGATATTGTAGACTTTGCCAACCGTAAATTCGGGAACAACTATCTGGTGGTCTACAAAAAGACCGGCAAGAACGAGAATATTGACAAAATCAAGAAACCAAAAATCACCAAGATAGAGATTAACAGGGACGACAAATCAGATTTTCTGGAAGACATGGAATCCCGTACTGTGGCCGACATTGAGCCCGTTTTCCTGGATTTCAGCCGCGACATTGTCCATTCCCGCGTAGGTAACGGTATTCCTCTTCATTATATCCACAACAAGGAGAATAAAACCTTCGACCTTTATTACATTTTCGACATGGGCTCCAACCATGACCTGAAGATGACATTTGCAATAGAATATCTGAAATACCTGGGAACCAAAGATTTCACACCTGAGCAGATCAAACAGGAATTTTACAAACTGGGTTGCTCTTTCAACGTAAGTGTTTCCAATGATGAGACCTGGGTAAGTCTGAGTGGTTTGTCGGAAAACATGGAAGCAGCACTTAAACTTTTTGAAAGCCTGCTGGCAGAAGCCGTCCCCAATCCGGAGGCGCTGACTAACCTGGTGCAGGATAAACTGAAAAAGCGTACAGACGCTAAGCTGAACCAGCAGAATATTTTCGGGAACCTGGTGATGTACGGCATATTCGGGCCCGATAACCACGTGACCCATCTGCTGAGTGAAAAAGCACTGAAAGCCATTACTGCTGAAGAGCTGGTGAGCAAGATCAAAGGGCTGACCTCTTTCAAACACAAGATTTTCTACTACGGCAGCCAGGATCAGAAAGAACTGGAGTCAAAACTGACCCAGCATCATAAAACCCCTGCTGCGCTTCAGGATCCCCCCACAGGCATGAATTACACCGAACAGCCGACCGATGAAGCCCTGGTCTACCAGGTGAACTTCGACATGAAACAGGCCCAGATCCTGATGCTGAGCAAAGGCGAACTGTACAACCCCCAGCTGGAACCGGTGATTACTCTCTACAACCAGTACTTCGGAGGGTCAATGAATTCCATCGTTTTCCAGGAAATGCGCGAATCCCGGGCACTGGCTTACGCTGCCATGTCATTCTACCAGGGTCTGCTCGGCAAAAAGGAGAACCATTATTACAACATCTCTTTTATCATGACCCAGACCGACAAGATCAAGGAAGCCCTCGATGCCTTCTTTGAACTGATGAACCAGATGCCGGCAGCCGAAAGCGCGTTCGAACTGGCCAAGAGCTCCTACCTGCAGTCGGTGCGCAGTGAAAGGATCACCAAATCCGACATCCTCTTCAGCTACGAGTCTGCACAGAAGCTGGGACTGGATTATGATATCCGCTAGGTGATCTGGGAAACTCTGCCGAAGCTAACTTTCGACAACGTGAAGAAATT
>CALGYY010000167.1 GCA_937934705.1 uncultured Bacteroidota bacterium | reverse complement strand
GCATACGAGATGAAGGAATGTGACTGGAGTTCAGACGTGTGCTCTTCCGATCTTTGCCAATGTCTGCAACGAGTCGGCACTGATTGCAGCCCGCAAGAACAGACCAAGTATTACCAAGCAGGATTTTATAGACGCCATCGACCGTATCATCGGCGGTCTTGAGAAACGCAACAAACTGATCTCCCAGGAGGAGAAGAAGGTGATCGCATTCCACGAGGCCGGGCATGCCTCGGTAAGCTGGCTGGTCCGCTATGCTTCACCCCTGGTTAAAGTGACCATTGTTCCCCGCGGTAAATCGCTGGGTGCTGCATGGTACCTGCCTGAGGAGCGTCAGATCACGACAACGGAGCAGATTTTCGACGAGCTCACGGCCACGCTTGGGGGAAGGGCTTCTGAAGAGGTGAACTTCGGAAAAATATCCACCGGGGCCCTCAACGACCTGGAGAGGGTAACCAAGACCGCCTACGCCATGACGGTATTTTACGGACTGAATAAAAAGCTGGGGAATATCAGCTATTATGATTCAACCGGACAGCAGGAATATTCTTTCCAGAAACCATACAGTGAAAAAACAGCTGAAATCATCGATACTGAGATCAGTCTGCTGATCGAAAGTGCTTACGAGCGCGCCAAGCAACTGATCAGGGACAATCTCGACAAAGTGAAACAACTTGCGGACATCCTGTTGGAGAAGGAAGTGATCTTCAGAGAAGATGTGGAAGTGATTTTCGGCAAACGGCAGTGGGAAGACTACCATGCCGAAGAGATCAGCAGGGAGGTCGGAAAACACAGCTCTGCTTCCCAGCTTCGCAAAGAAAAGGAACTGAAAGATCAGGAGAAAAGTGAAGTCCCGGAAGTACAGATGGATGGCAGCGAACCACCCGCCGACAATAATGACATGATCCTGAAACAAAAACCGCCTGACGATCAGCAGTGACCGGCAGCATTACACGCATGGACGAGAGTACAAGCAGAGAGAAAGTCCTGAAAATGATCAGGAATGCCAGCATCAGCAAGACGGAAAATCCTTTTGCTGACATTGACTTTACGAGTCCGGTCTACCAGGAAATCCGGGAAAGTCTTGATATCGCTTTTGCCCAGGAATTCACGCGCATTGCGGGGAAGTTCGTTTACTGCGAAAACGATCAGGAGTTTGCAGCCGTACTGGCCGAGGTCATGAAACAGCAAGGGCTGGACAGCATTTTCTGCAAGGAAAGCAAGCTCGTGCGTTTGCTTGAGTCAGGAGGTGTGCAGGTACGAAGTCAGGAGCAGGATTTTCTTTCATCCCGTGCAGGACTAACCTCCTGTGAGTACCTGATTGCCAGGCTGGGCAGCATCATGGTATCTTCTGCCTCTGCTTCAGGAAGGCGGATGCTGGTTTATCCCGATATTCACATGGTTCATGCCTATACCGGTCAGTTGGTTCCTGACCTGCAGGATGCTTTGGCGGGAGTAAAGGAAAAATACGACGGCCACCTGCCAGGACTGATTTCAGTGATCAGCGGACCCAGCCGGACCGCCGATATTGAAAAAACCCTGGTCATGGGCGCACACGGTCCGAGAGAACTTTATGTCTTTCTGGTGGAAAAAAGCGGGGCAGCATAAGAGGTATGGACCAGGAATGGAAATGTATTTATAAATCAGGCAACCTGATAGAGGTGGAGATTCTGCATGGGATGCTGACTGAAAATGGTATTGCTGCAGTAGTGATCAACAAGAAAGATTCCTCCTACCTTTTCGGTGAAGCCGAACTCTATGTTAAAGCTGAAGATGTAATAGAGGCCACGCGGCTGATATCGGAGACACAGGAATGAAAAATCTTTTGATCCGCACCCTCACCGGTGCTGTTTTCACCGCAGCAATTATTGGCTCCATTTACTGGAATGTCCATGTATTCGCGGGACTTTTTCTCGTGATCACTTTTCTTTCAGCGGCGGAATTCTTCAAACTGGTCAGCCATGAAAAGGATCGCCCGCAATGGGTCGCGGGACTTGTGATTGCATCAGTGGCTTATACCTTCTTTGTTCTTCATGCCACGGGTCATATACCGGGGGACCGTCTTCTGCTGCTCATTCCGCTGGTGATCTTTCCTGCCGCGGCAGAATTATACCGCCGCAGTGAACATCCTTTCCGCAATATCGCCCTTACACTCACACCCTTATTCTACATTGCTTTTCCGCTGGCCAGCCTGAGCTATCTCTTCGTCCCCAAAGGAGCAGATTACGGTGCTTTCCCGAATATTGCAGCCTCCTTCTTCTTTATCACATGGACCGCTGATACTATGGCTTACCTCGGGGGCATGGCCCTGGGAAAGCACAGGCTCTTTGAAAGAATCTCACCGAAAAAAAGCTGGGAAGGAAGCATTACCGGCGCCTTGTTTGCCGTCGGGATGGGGATCTTTCTCTCTTTCTTTTTCAAAGAACTGACCCTGATCCAATGGGTCGGGATGGCCCTGATCATTGTTGTCAGCAGCACTTTCGGAGACCTCGCCGAATCCATGCTGAAAAGAAGTGCCGGTGTGAAGGATTCCGGCACCCTTTTGCCCGGACACGGAGGTTTTCTGGATCGTTTTGACGGAGTTCTTTTCAGCGCTCCATGCGTATTTTTATATCTATACTTAATTAATTACTGCTTATGAGATTCCACCGGGAAGGGTTTACTATCATACTGATCACATTAATCATTATTGCGGTATTGAATATCAGCCTGCTGTTCTTTTTCCCTCAGCCGGGCGTCTTTCATATTCTGTTCTGGATTTTCTGTGCAGTGATGCTGACCCTTGTGCTTCGTTTCTTCAGGGTCCCCGGCCGAGGCCTGAACGAGCATGAAGATGAGATTCTGAGCGGTGCCGATGGAGTGGTGGTAGCTATAGAAGAAACGCAGGAGCCGGAGTTCTTCGGTGACCGACGCATCCAGGTATCCGTATTTATGTCGATCCACAATGTCCATATCAACTGGTCTCCTGTTGCCGGCATCATCCGGTATTACAAATATCATGAGGGCGCTTACCTGATTGCCCATCACCCCAAATCCTCCACGGAGAATGAGCGGACGACCATCGTTGTGGAAGACCGCAAAGGCCGCCGGATATTAATGCGCCAGATCGCCGGCATGGTGGCCCGCAGGATCGTTTGTTATGCGAAGGAAGGACAGGAAGTCGCCCAGGGGAAAGAATTAGGCTTTATCAAATTCGGCAGTCGTGTCGACCTTTTCCTTCCTACAGATGCCGAAATCCTGGTAGAAACCGGGCAGAAAGTCAAGGGCCGGATCACCGCCATTGCACGCTTTGCTCAATCCTCGTAAGTGATATAATGCGTTTCCACCTGGTCGATCGTGGTCCCGTTGTCGTACGGGCGTGATAACCACATCTTGTTGTTTCTCAGCTTTTCCACAGTGTAGGTCACAGGAACATTATCCGGCTGCGGGGTGCTTGAGGGATAGTGAATGATAAGTGTTTTCTTGTTGTCGCCAAACTCCCATGTTCCCTGAACAGGGTCGATGGCGCTTGTGCCCAGTACCGTCATGATCACAATCCCGTCTTTGGTCAGCTCAAGGGTATGGTTGCCATAGGCAGATCCTTCCTGCAGGTTTCCGTTCACGTAAACTTCTTCCACCTGCCAGATATTGGAGAGCTTTGATTTGGTGCATGCCACAAAACTGCTGAGTGTAGCCGCCACGATCACCAGAATAATGATTTTTTTCATAATGTGATTTTTGTAAGAAACGAAAATACGAAAAAAGAAAGCCTGATCAAAGGATATCAAAAATTTCCCTGAGGCTTCTGACTTCAAAGGTGAATTTATAATGGTGTTTGACTGCTTCAGGGTTGAAGAATAACTGATCCATACCCACGGCCGCTGCGCCCTGCAGATCCACCTCGGGATCATCGCCGATCATCAGGCTCTCATACGGGACTGCTCCGGCTTTCTGCAATGCTATCCTGAAGATATGCAGGGAGGGCTTGTGGAATCCGGCCTCCTCACTGGTGATCACCTCCGCAAAAAAACGCCTTGTATCTGAGCGTTCCAGCTTACGGTACTGAACATCTGCAAAGCCATTGGTGATAATATGAAGCTTATACTTCGCTGACAGGTATTCCAGTAAGTCAGCGGCATGCGGAAAAAGCCGGGTCTTGTTGCTGACCAGCAGTATATATCGCTGCGACATCTCAGAGGCAAGTGTTTCATCGTCGTTCCCGAAGCAGCGGTTTGTCTGAAGAAAGCGATTCAATGACAGATATTTGCGATCGATCTCATGATTGCGGTACTGCTCCCATAAAAGGGCATTCACCTCTGCATAAACCTTATAAAAGGCTGAGAAATCCTGAATACCCAGGCGGCTCAGGTCAAATTCAGAAAATATCTCTTCCAGTGCCTCATGTGAGTTGGTGTCAAAATCCCAGAGGGTTCGGTCAAGATCAAAAAAGATGTGGCGGTATTTCCTGCTTTCATTCATGATGCAAAGGTAACAAACAGACTGAGGATGGTCTTCCTTTCAGCTTATCTTCCAGGGTGAAACTGTTGATAATTTTTATTCTGAAAAGCCTCGCTGTCGGTTCAGAATGATTTCCTTTGTATTGAACAAAACTTAAAATTATGGTAAAAGGAGCTTATACTTTACTGATTACGCCTTTCAGGAAAGACCTCAGTGTGGATGAGGAAGGACTGAAGCTTTTGGTTGAACGGCAGATTGAGTCCGGTATCGAAGGACTCGCACCGCTGGGTGTGACCGGCGAGAATACGCTGATGACCGATGAAGAGGTACTGAAAGTGGTAAAGATCATCTGTGAAACTGCCAATGGCAGGGCGAAAGTAGCACCTGATGTCTGTTCCTCCAGTCTTTGGATGGCCCTGGATCGTGTTAAACGTTTTGCGGATCTGGGGGCGGATTACATTTGTGTGTTTACCCCCTACTTTATTTTGCCCAAGGTAGACGGCATGATTGATTATTACACCAAACTGGCCGATGCCTCGCCGGTTCCCATTTTGCTGCACAACGCGGCAGAGCGCACAGGGGTTGAACTTCAGCCTGAGACCAGTGCTCTGCTGGCCAAACATCCGAACATTATCGGGATCAAAGACGGCAACAAGAAGCTGGATCACCTGGCCCGTCTGCTTTACCTGACGCGTGATGAAGATTTCAATGTTTTTACCGGTAAAGACACCACGGCCTATCCGCTGCTTGCTTTCGGCGGTGCCGGAACCTTCACAGTTGCGGGGAATGCCATTCCCGGCGTCATGAAAAAGATGACTGCACTGGGACTCGAAGGCCGGCTGGATGAGGCCCGGAAGATACACTATGAGTATTACGAACTTTTCGAGGCCTTCCGGTTCGAAACCAACCCTATGGCCGCCAAAATGGCGCTCAACCTGATGGGTCTGCCGGCCGGCGGTCACCGCCCCCCGCTGACTCCGCTGAGCGAGGGCAAAACCAAAATCCTGAAAGAACTGATGGTTCGGCATGGTTTGATACAGTAGCCGAAGCGATCATCCGGATAAGAAAATCCAATCACGGCAGGCTTCGCACTGCCATAAAAACACATAGATAATGAGCGAAAAGAAGACAGTAAGACTGATAGCGCCGGCAACAACGGCCAACGTGGGACCCGGATACGATATCTTCGCCATGGCTATGGAGCAGCCGGCCGACGAGTTTACCTTATCATTGAACGATAGCGGAAAGATCAATATCAGTATTGAGGGCGAGCATCAGAATATCCCGCTGAATCCGGAGGACAATACGGCAGGTCTGGCTCTGATGGAGTTTTGCAAAAGAAAAAATCTGAGCTGCGGCTTTGATCTGACGATCCACAAAAGAATGCCTTCGGGCGGCGGACTGGGAACCACAGGTGCCAGCGCCTCGGCGGCCATCGTTGGGGCTGATCATCTGCTGGGTCTCAGTATGGGGCCGAACGAACTGATCGATATTGCCCGTATGGGCGAAGTGGCTTCCGGAGGATCACCGCATGCTGATAACGTTGCCGCGGCCATCCTGGGCGGATTTGTGCTGGTGAAGAGTTACCATCCTATTGACGTACTCAGGCTGTGCATTCCTGCCTTTCCCATTGTGCTGGGGGTGATCCGCAAAAGCCAGCGCACCACACGCGGTTTCATCACTTATGAGATCGGTCAGGAAAAGCTCAAGGAACAGATGGCGCGCTGTGCCAGGGTGATTCACGCTATTCATTCACAAGATATTGAAGAATTCGGAAAAGCCATCACGGTCGACCATATCGCAGAACCTGTGCGTGGTGCGGCCATTCCGGGCTACCCGGAGATCAAACAGAAGGTGCTGGATGCCGGCGCTTACGGCTTCAACATCAGCGGAGGTGGTTCCTCCGTTTTCGCCGTTTGTCCGCCGGAAAAACAGGAATCCATTGCCCTGCTGATGGAAGCAGGCTTTGCCGGTAATCCGCATTTTGTGAAGGTAATCCGCACCCACACCTCCAATCAGGGGGTGAAGGTGGTGGGGTGAGCTTGTCAATCAATTATTAAGCAGGGAACGTATAGCATTACGTTTCCCACGAATAAAGAAACAGATAAGGCTGGGGAAAAAACCAGGGAGAAAATTATTAATGAGATCAGGAATAACCCGGGGATAAGCATGTTGGAACTTGCAGAAAGTATTGCCTTGTAAATATCCTACATTTATTGCGCACCTCAGACGCCCGTGCCGATGAGTATTTCATATTTCTGGTTTTTATTGCCTTTGATTCTTTAAAGATATTAGCATAATTGCCTTTGATTCTCTAAAGAAATTGTTTATTTTTGCCTTTGATTTCTTAAATACCACTATTGTGCCCTTAAACTTATTACCACGTTCAATTGACAGTGTTTTAGCTGAGTGGTCTCTGTCTCCTGACCATAAACCACTGTTAGTCAGAGGTGCCAGACAAGTGGGTAAGACGACTGCAATAAGGCAGTTAGCGACAAGATTTGACCATTTACTAGAGGTCAACTTTGAGGAGCACCTGGATGTCAGGACCTTTTTCGAAAAGAATTTAAGTCCTATTGAGATTGCAGAGAATCTTTCCTTGTACTTCAATGTCCCGATTGTTGAAAACAAGACTCTTCTCTTTTTGGATGAGATCCAGGCATGCATCCCCGCAATTTCTTCATTGAGGTTCTTCTATGAGAAGATGCCTGGATTACATATAATTGCAGCCGGGTCATTGCTGGAGTTTGTGATGCAATCAATTCCTTCGTTCGGTGTAGGGAGGATCCGTTCAGTATTCATGCAACCGATGTCATTTAATGAATTTCTTGTCGCGCTCAATGAAGACAGGTTAATCGGACAAATTCAGGATCATTCTCTGGAACACCCGTTACCTGATGCGATTCATAACAAGCTTGTAAAATATCTAAGGAAATACATGGTACTTGGAGGAATGCCGGAGGTAATCCGAAGCTACGTTAAGGAGGAAAATATATTGGAGTGTCAGCGGATTCTTGATGACCTGCTATTCTCATATTTTGATGATTTTGCTAAGTACAAGGAACGTGTGCCAGCGGCAAGAATTTCTGAAATTTTCAGGTCAGTAGTCAGTCAGTTAGGGGGGAAATTCGTGTTGTCCCATGCATCACCTATGTCAAATCACTATCAAATAAAAGAGGCGTTGGAGATTCTCATTATGGCTGGATTAGTAATACCCGTGACTCACAGTTCTGCAAATGGGATCCCTATCGGAGCAGAGGCTAAACCAAACCGCAGAAAGATGCTGGTTTTCGACACTGGTATTGCAAATAGGTTGGCAGGGCAGAGTATTAATGAGATTCTTGTTGCAGATTCGGTTGATTTTGTTAATAAGGGGCGAATTGCAGAGCTCTTCGTAGGTCTTGAATTGCTCAAAATGCATTCCCCATACGAAAAATCAGATCTCTTCTTTTGGCAACGCGAAGCACTTAACAGCAACGCAGAAATTGACTACGTTATCCAGAAGTCAGGGAGGATAATTCCAATTGAGGTAAAATCAGGGACAAAAGGTTCAATGCAGAGCATGCGCATTTTCTTAAAGGAAAAGAATGTACAGAAAGGTGTCCGGATTTCGCTTGAGAATTACTGTCAGTACGAGGATATAGTTGTGATCCCTTTATATGCTGTCGGTGAAATAATGAAATCAAAGTTTATTTGATGTACGACGAATTATTTTTAATTCTATCTTTATTGACGCAATGATAATAAGCAATTTATACGGTGATCATTGTTCTGATTACTTCAATTAAAACATTGGTGCCTACAAGAATTACAAATTCACTCGATAACAGTGTCGATGAGTAAACCGATCCAATCTACCCAGGATTATTTCCCCTTCGGTAGCTTGTTGCCGGGAAGAGGGGTGGATCAGGCAGAATATAAGTATGGATTCAACAGCAAGGAAAACGACAACGAAGTCTACGGCGACGCCAACTTCCAGGATTATGGAATGAGGATGTATGATACGAGGGTGGGGAGGTTTGTGAGTGTGGATCCGATAACGAAAGATTACCCGGAGTTAACACCATATCAATTTGCGAGTAATATGGCTATTTGGGCTATCGACATAGATGGTCTGGAAGCATGGAGGGCCACCAATAAGGCTGAAAATGTATTTTCAGTCAAAGATTGGCAACATTTTGTTGTTGCTGAATTGAAAAGGATAAGTTCTGAAGGTATTAAATTTGAATGTACGGATTTGGCAACGTTTCTCATGGCGCGATATTATTTCGTTAAAGGGGTTGAACTTACTTATTATAATCCAGTAACAAAAGAAACGATTAGTTCAAATGATCCATCATGGGGCAACTATGTAAATGGAGAGGAAGAAGGGTTTAATATGTTTTTTTGGGGATTTAAAAATGCTACAGGTGAAGATGCATACAATAAATACCATGAAGGAGGAGGACAGGCAAGAAATGCTTTGGCTAATGCATTTGGGGCTGGCAACGTAGGTGAATTGGGTAAAGGAATTGCGGAATCAGAAATTCAGCTTGGGGATTATGGCTCGACAGGAAAGCATACTAGGGTTTCAGTGAAAAACGGAGGTTTTTGGAATTATCCCTTAACAGAGGCAGATAATTTCACGGGCGGTCCAGAAACAGATGCGGCGTTATTTGTTTCGGGGTCTCAACTGTCTTAAAATTGGGTTACATTATACGGTTAAGGGTGATTACAATTAATAACTGACGCTCCAATTAAGCAATTCATATTGAAATTCATCTGCTATTCTCCCTAACTTTCAATGTGCCAAATGAATTCAATGTTTCACTTCGACTGATAATAGAACCTAATATTTTGTGAAAACAGAAGCTTCTTTTTCTTGTAATTTGTTACCCAAAATAGACTAGTTTTAACATTCGTATTAGATAAACCATAAAAATAGTCAATGTAGGCCTTAATAATATCGCAGTGCTTTATATTATATGAATCATAAAATCTAATACACTGAATTGAATCAATCTGGACAGTAGTGTTTGAAAATGCATATGATCCATCATGCTTTTTTGAACAATCAATAATGCTTACTCCATTACGAAGAGTGTATGCATCCATGCAATTGCAAATAAATAGTATTGCACTATCTTTAGACATGTCAATTATATCATTCTCTTTCTCCGTGCAGAATTTCTTTTCTGAAAATAATAGTGCATTATTTGATTCAAAATAGATTGTGTCTTTAATGCTTTTATTCTTTATTTCTTGATAACTGACCTCCAAGTACTTATATCCAAAATGATTTATCATTCGAATTGAATCAACTCGGGGGTTTATTTGTATGAACTGGTAGTCTCCTGTTCCAGAATTTTTTACACAAAAACTTTTATTGAAGCGAGGACAGTCTGAAGCAAAATTCTCAATACCCATTTCGAATATACCATAGATATTTCTATTACAAGTTTCTATGTTGCAAAAATATAGATATTTAGAAACTTGCGAATAAGACATTAATGATATTGTACCAAATATAATTGTAATAACTAGACAAACGATGTGCATATTTTGGCGCATAATTATCCTAATATTGATTTGTTCCCTCTAATTTTTTGGTGGCAACTCTGAGGAAATTTTTTATATCTAAATTAGATACATTATAATGTGAATTGAACACTTTGAAATTACTATTTGATCTCAAATCAATTGCTAACTGATTGGGGTTGAAGAAGTGTCTTGCTTTACCTGCGATCTTTGACATATCAGTACTCCCAAAGAAACTCGAGACTTTATCACCGTATACTCTTTTTATCGCATCTGCGACAAATTCAGTACAGTTATATTGTCCCTCTTTATACCCAAAGGAATGATCTTCTGAGCCAATTTGTTTAATTGTCGTGTTAAGTGCTTCTTCATATTTAATTTCACTTTCTCTAAATTCTTTTTTACTTAATGAATTTTGAGTTAGTGAAAATGCCGCATCATAAGTAGTTGTGTTATTAAGAACGTTTATCACTTTTTCATCAGAAACGAACTTATATCCTATTGTGTTATTTCCATTCCCAACTAGCTCAGCATCTCCTAAATATCCTCCTAGATTAGAGAAGGCCTTAAATCCTGTTCTGACAAACTTGGGCGATCCATCATTGAATGTGCCAACTTGCTCATATTGTGCGACAAGTATTATTGAGTGACCATCGGTATTTTCATCATTTCTTCCAGTACCAGCAGTCACGACAAAAGCTTCTAAACCATCCAAATCAATAGCCCAAATTGGAGTATTACTTGCAAATTGGTAAGGGGTTAGCATTGGATAGGATTTCGTTATCGGATCCACACTCACAAACCTCCCCACCCTCGTATCATACATCCTCATTCCATAATCCTGGAAGTTGGCGTCGCCGTAGACTTCGTTGTCGTTTTCCTTGCTGTTGAATCCATACTTATATTCTGCCTGATCCACCCCTCTTCCCGGCAACAAGCTACCGAAGGGGAAATAATCCTGGGTAGATTGAAACGGTTTTCTCATTACATATTTGCGCTAAATGTAGCCTTCAAATCACTGCAATTATGCTTAAGAGTCCTGGACAACCTCAGATCGGAAGAGCACACGTCTGAACTCCAGTCACATTCCTTTATCTC
>CALGYY010000166.1 GCA_937934705.1 uncultured Bacteroidota bacterium | reverse complement strand
AACCAGAAAAAGATAATCAACTGAAACTGTTTAATCTATAACCGGACACTACTGTTTTTTAATTATAAATTAATATATCTCATTTTCTGATAAAAAACATACTGCCTGTACACTGTCCGCTTCACTTAGGCCTCGGGTCTGATGTCCGGGAATTTCATCGCCGTATTCCTGTTGTCTGACCCCCCGCTTCATGCCTCTGTCTTACATACGTACCAGCTTCCGTCGATTTTTTGTACTTTTATGCCCCCAATTTTATTCGCATGAAAAAATTCTTATTCCACTGGCTTTCTCTGATGATGTTCCTTCTGGCCCTGGCGCCGGCATTGAGTGCCCAGGATGAGCAAACGATTCAGAACCGCGTTCAGGCGGCCATCACTGCTAACTACCAGTCTGTTGCCTGGTATTTCGATCAGGCTTACCTGGCCTGTCCTTCTGTTCCCAGAGGGATGCTGGAAGCGGTCTCCTTTACCAACACCCGTTTTCGTAATATCAATCCTGCCACAGATGCGCCCTCTTGTACCGGGATGCCCATGGCCCGCGGTCCGATGGGACTGATCAGCGATGGACAGGGCTACTTCAGGAACAATGCATCGCTGGTGGCCCAACAATCGGGGATGCCCCTGAACCAGGTGCTGGACGATCCTGCAGTGAACATCATGGCTTTTGCACGCGCCTGGGAAAGCCTTGCGGCACAGATGCAGATCAGCAGTGCCCGACCGGAAGATCATGTTCCCGTTCTGGTCGCACTTTCTGAACTGCCCGATGGCAGCGTCATGCAGAACTATGCCCTGGCTTCTCATCTGTATTCTGTACTCCGCTTTCTGGAAACGCCGGCATATTCAGGCCTCTGCGGCTTCAATACCTATACTGTAGATTTCACAGGAGTTTTCGGGGAAGAGAATTATCAGGTCCTGAAATCATCATGGGTAGTGGCCGGCAGCGAGCAGGTGAAAGACAAAAAAGGAAGGACTTTCAGAAAAAGAGATCTTTTGGGCCGTTCACCCAAAAGTGCCGATTATCCCCCGGCTTTGTGGGATCTGGCCTGCACTGATAATTTCAGTTCGCGCAACGGGACCGCCATCACCACCATCGCACTGCACACGGTACAGGGTTCTTATGCCGGCTGCATCAGCTGGTTCAACAACTGCTCTGCTCACGTGAGCACGCATTACGTGATGCGCAGCAGCGATGGTCAGGTTACCCAGATGGTACTGGAGGCCGATAAGGCCTGGCACGTGGGAACCCATAATCCCTATACCATTGGCTGGGAACACGAAGGCTGGGTGTCAGATCCGTCGTGGTATACTGTAGCCATGTACGCCAGTTCTGCTGACTTAACCAAAGACATCTGCAACAGTGGTTACGGCATCAACCCGAAACGTTGCTTCTGGGGCCCGGCCACTTCCGGGATTTATGTCGTAAACTGCCCGAAAATAAAGGGACACCAGAATTTCTCTGATCAGACCCATACAGATCCCGGTATCAATTGGGACTGGAACTACTACTACAAGCTGGTGAACAGCGCGAGGGTTCCTGTGAATTATACAGCATCCACGGGCAGCTTTTATGATACCGGCGGATCCGGCGGCAACTATTCCGACAATGAAGGCGAGCTCTGGCTGATCCAGCCTGCAGGCGCATCATCGGTAACCCTTACTTTCTCGGCTTTCAGCGTAGAGGCCAACTGGGACTATATGTACATTTACGATGGCAATACGGTATTCTCTCCCGTGATCGGTGTTTATACAGGAACGAACAGTCCGGGTACCGTGACCGCCACCAGCGGGGCCATGCTGATCGAATTCCGCTCCGATTGCTCCACGGTCGGGACTGGCTGGGCTGCCAGCTGGACCTCCAATACAGGCACGACCAACCCCACAGGATTGCAGGTAAGCCAGGCCGCCTGCCCGAGCAACGACATTACCTTCAGTTGGACCAATTCAGGAACGGGATGGTATATCGCCCTCTCAACAGATCCGACCTTTGCCACCTACGACTGGAAATGGGTTTCGGGGCTGACTTCTTACACCGGGCTGGCCGGTTTTGTTGATCATGTAGACGGAACACCGGCCACCTTCCAGCCGGGAACAACGTATTACTGGTATATGCGCGCCAATGGCGCCAATCATGCCGGACCCTCATTCACAACTCACACATGCTCAAGTCCTGTTCCAACGAATATGCAGGTAACAGCTCCCAGTTGTGCCAACCAGACCGCATCTTTCACCTGGACCAACTCTGGCGCCAATTGGGTCCTGGACGTTTCTGTGGATTCAACCTTCACCAGCAAATCAAGCAAGGCGATTCCCTCGATGACCTCTACCAGCGGTCCCTCCGGCTTCAGTCCTGCCTTCTTCTTCCACCACAATACGCGTTACTACTGGAGAATTTTTAACGGCAGCGTATATACCTCCGGACCCTCTTTTCTTTCTCCCATGTGCGACACGACTGCACCGACCACAGCCATCGTTACCGCTGGAAACTGGCAGACACAGGACTTCAATGTTGATTTCACAGACGAAGATGACAGTCTTGGAACGGGCGTGGAGAAAGGATATTATCAGGTGATTGATTATGATGGCAGTGAATGGCATGCAAATTCCCAGCAGGGCTTTTTTGCCGACAATTACGATCTGGTTATTGGTGCTGAATACACCATCCCTTCATGGGGCGGCAACTGGAGTATTAACTCAGGCAATCTCAGGCAAAGCAATGCTGACAGCAGCAATACCAACATATACGCCCCGCTCACCCAGAATCTGTCAAACCGTTATCTGTATAACTTCAGGTACAGACTGAATACTGCCTCCGGTAACCGGCGCTTCGGATTTCATTTCTTCTCTGATGACGGATCGGCAACGAACCGAGGGAATTCCTATTTTATCTGGTTCCGCGCCAATTCCATCTCCACCAATTATACCCTGGAGTTTTACAAGTGTTCATGGAGCGGTGGCATCAACGTTTTTACGCTTGAGTACACCATCAATAATGTGATGACCAATGCCGGGCAGTGGTATGATGTGATCGTCATCTATGACCGTATCACAGGTGAGATGAATGTTTACCGCGACAACGAATGGCTGGGAAGCTGGACCGATCCGGCCCCGATCAGCACCGGGAGTTACATCTCTTTCCGGACCGGTAATGCTGATGTCTCCTTTGATGAACTGAAGATCTACCGTTCACGCTACCCGAATGTAACGGTAACTGTCGGCAACGATGTCTCGAATATGGCGCGGTTCCAGAATCCTGATCCTGCCACTTTTGCCTGTAAAGTGAAATCCATTGCTGAGGATTTCGCGGGTAATCTTTCGGCTATTGCCTATCACAATATAAACATCGACTGGACTCCGCCATCTTCCTGTTCACCGGTGAATGACGGGAGCGGGCCGGATGTGGATACCATTTTTACACATCAGCTTTCCGCCAACTGGAGCCTCTCATCGGATGTCAACTCCGGGCTGGATCACTATGAATATGCGGTGGGGACAAGTCCGGGAGATTCCAACACCATCGGCTGGACCTCATCAGGATTGAGCAACAGCGTGTCATTCGCCCATTCGCTGGTCAGTGGCCAGATCTACTATTTCAGCGTGAGGGCGGTGAACGGGGCCGGTCTTTTATCATCCACCGCGGTGAGCGACGGTCAGCTTTACCTGGATGTGACAGCCATTTTCGAAAGTGAAGGTTCAGACATCGCAAAAATATTTCCCAATCCGGTCAGCGGAATGGCCACTGTTTCGTGGTACTCGGAGCAGCCGGGAACTGCCATGGCGTGTCTCAGCGATATCTGCGGCAGAACGATCAACCAATTAAACGGCATCGAAGTACAGCAGGGGGAGAATATTCTGATGCTTGATTTCAGCGGATATGCATCCGGGGCTTACGTATTCCGGCTGCAGAACGCTGAGCAATGCATTCTGATTCCCATTACAGTATTTAACAGATAAAAATGAAAAAGATTTTTATACTGCTGATATCCGGGGTTCTGTTTTACGGGACGGAACTTCGGGCGCAAGAGAGGGAAGAGTCTGTCGTTAATGCATACCTGGCAGAATCTGAAACTTATTTCAGGAGTCCGCTGCCGGTTTCCGGCGGGATACTGCTTTCCAATAATTATGAATCGGCAGTTTGGCTCCTGCAGCAAGGGCAATTGCATTTGCTCATTGAGGGGCCGGGATGCGGACGTTACCTCAGGGTCAGTCCCGGCGGTACCAGCTTCATCTACAAAAACATCAGGCCTGACGGGAAGCAGCAGAATATGCTCTATGACCTGAACACCTTTACGACAGAAGCGCTTCATGAAGCACTTCCCCGCTGCGGGCAGGCGGATTTCTGCGGTGACCGCATCCTATATTCCAACGGAAAAAGCTGGTGTATCCGCGCTGCGGACAAAACGGAAGAAACTTCAGACGCAGATTATGCCAACTGGGTGCGCTGTTCGCCCGACGGCAGCCTGATCTGTTACAGTGATCCGTCGGACGAGATTATTGTCAGCACGCCTGACGGGCAGGAGCGCCGTCGCGTATCGCCGGGGAACACGGCCTGCTATTACCCCCAATGGTCACCCGATGGCCGGTACATTCTCTTTGAAGGCGTGGGGCCACAGTTGTATGTTTACGACCTTTCGGAGGATAAACTCATCGCGCTTGGAGAAGGCGTACAGGCTTCCTGGTCGCCCGATTCACGGCAGCTGGTTTTTGTCCGGATTCAGGCGCGGGGCGACCTGCTGTTGTCCTCTGATCTTTTTCTCGCTTCTGCCGATGGCCATCGTATAGAAAAAGTCAGCGGCAGTGAGGCCATCCATGAAATGGATCCGGTATTCGCTGACGACAGTCACATCCTTTATCACTCCTACAACAGAAGAGAAATCCGCATCATGGAAATACGGCCCGAAACAACAACACTTGTTTCAGATCAGGTTGTTTACCGGCACCAGGGGACATTGCCCTTTGAGCAAGCCCTCATGAAAGCTCCTGCTTTGCCGAAATCCACGGTTATGGTACCGGGCAGTGTTCCTTACATCCATCAGGTTTACGATACGCCAGACTGGCATTACGGGAGTGGGTCCTGCGCTCCCACCACCGCCATGATGGCCATTGCATATTTTAACAAACTGCCCAAATGGCCGATGACTTCGAGCTGGCCCACCCCTCATACGAGCGATTACGGACAGTATGTCGCAGACCGTTACCGATTCAATGAAATCTATTACGCCGATGTGGCCCAGACCGGGGGCGGTGAAGATGCCTGGGGCGGATACGGATATATGTGGACCGGATCCTATTCCCCCAACAGCCGCATGAACCAGTATATGCTCAACCATCAGCTGGGTTCCATACAATACTGGACCACGGGATGCAAGTGGGATTCCACAAAGTATGAGATCGATCACGGATGGCCCCAACCTATCTGCAGTATGCTGACGGGTGCAGGTCACCTCACCCTCGCCATCGGCTACAACGACAGCCTGCATTACCTGGTTTTTCACGACCCCTACGGAAATAAAAATAACGGATATATTAATTACAACGGACAGAATGCCTGCTATGACTGGCCCGGTTACAACAATGGTTTCCAGAGCCTGAATTCGGTGGCCTGGACGGTCAAGGCCGACGGGGAACACAAGGTATACAACGATACCCTCATCGATGATATTGATTACAATCACGGGTTTTTCATGGCCAATCAGCCTCCTTCACAGATGCGCTATTACCGCGACGAAACCAGTTCCTGTTACAACGGACATTATTGGTGGACCTATTCCAATCCTTCCCTGAGCCTGGATACCTGCTGGGTGTCCTGGACGCCGAGCCTGGCTCAGGCCGGGCTCTATGAGGTTTTTGTTTACATCCCGGGGACTTACGCTACTGCAACTTCTGCCCGGTACAGGATCTTTTTTGCCGGCGGGGATACCACAGTAGTCATTGATCAGAGCAGTTACGGGAATGTATGGGTTTCACTCGGCATCCATTCTTTCAATGCGGGAACTGCCGGTTATGTAAGACTGGGAGATGCTACCGGGATACAGGGACAATACCTCGCCTTTGACGCCATGAAATGGCAGAAGGTCATTACGACAGGCACGACAGAAACAGATGAGGCCGGGTTCCGCATCTATCCGAACCCCGCCAGTGATGAGATTCATATTGTTGCTGAAAAGGCATTCAGGAGTCCGGCCATCGTCAGGCTTTGCAACTGCCATGGTCAGCTTGTGCTGGAGAGAGAAATGATCACCTGCAAAGAATCCAAAAGGGATGTGTCCATCAGTCTTTCTGGAATGACTGATGGATTCTACTATGTAGAAATCCTGGGAGAGGACTTCCGGATACGTGAAAAAATAATCGTATTTAATTAGTTTTTACATGAATAATTTTACTATTTATAATCCGACCAGTCTGCACTTCGGCAAGGGGGTGATATCTTCACTGGGAACAAAAACAGCAGCCTTCGGAAAGAAGGTACTGCTGGTTTACGGTAAGGGTTCCGTGGTCCGCAACGGAATCCTTCAGCAGGTGAAACAACAACTGGATGGTGCTGGTTGCACTTATGTTGAATACGGCGGCATCAAGGCCAATCCTGTGATTGAGGACGTGAATGCCGCAGCAGCCCTGGGCCGTGAACAGAAGGCAGAAGTCATCCTTGCGGTGGGTGGCGGCAGCGTCATCGATTCTGCTAAAATGATATCCATTGCCATACCTGTAGCCCACGATGCCTGGGATTTCATGAGCGGGAAAACAAAGCCCAAATCAGCCTTGCCACTGATTGCGGTTCTGACCCTGGCAGCCACCGGGACAGAGATGAATCCTTACGCCGTGGTGCAGAACGCTGAGGCCGGGATGAAGCCGGGTTACGGTCATGCCCTGCTTTATCCGCGTCATTCCTTTCTGGATCCGTCCTTCACCCTGAGTGTACCCGCTGATCAGACGGCCTACGGAATCACGGACCTGATCGCGCATTCGCTGGAAGCATATTTCGGAGGCGGGGATGCAAGTCTGTCAGACCGCTTTGTATACGCGGTGATCAGTGAAGCGATGGAATACGGTCCGCTCCTGATGAAGGATCTGCAAAACTATGAGCTGCGTGCCAGGGTGATGTATGCCGCCACCTGTGCGCTGAACGGGATGGTTTTTCATGGTCGTGCGGGGGGTGACTGGGGCGTACATGAGTATGGTCACGTCTTCTCGCTCCTGTACGATCTGCCGCATGGTGCCAGCTTGTCCATCGTCTATCCCGCATGGCTGAAGCTGCAGTCGGGACGCGTCCCTGAACGGATTATGGCTCTTGGGAAAGCCTTGTTCGGCTCTACAGATACTGAAGGATGTATCAGTGGATTTGAGAATTTCTTCCGAAGTATCGGCAGTCCTGTCCGCTTAAGTGAAGCGGGCATTTCTGCAATGAAGCGTGAAGAAGTACTGGCCAGTGCTGCCCATAATAAGGTCAGCGGCGAGCATCATGAATTGAGCGGGGACGACCATGCCGCGCTATTCGACCTGATGGCCTGATTCCACTTTCCGGCGGTAGTAGCGGTCGGTGAATGCCAGGTAGTAAAGCAAGCCGGTCAGGCACACGAAAACGCAGAGCAGGAAGGCAAATTCAAGGCCTGCCCATTTCCCGATCTGTCCGATGCTGATCATCCCGATGCCAATACCCAGGTCAATGGCCGTGAAGAGTGTTGAATTGGCTGCACCCCGTCGTTCGCGCGGCACAAGCTTTACGACCATGGTCTGGAAACCGGGCATAGCAATACCGACTCCCAGTCCCAGAAGCAATGCTGAAAGGTAAAAGCCGGCCGGACCGGGGACGAATGATAAGGCCAGAAAACTCAGGCATTCGAGGCCAATGCCGGTCAGCAGTAAAATGGTAGGGCCGATGCGATCGAAGATGCGGCCTGCGAAATAGCGGGTAGCAGCAATCCCAACGGCGCAGAAAATGAAGAAAGGCCCGGCGGCATCTTCTATTCCCTGTTCGGCTCCGTATAATGCAATAAAAGAAACAACCCCTCCATACGGGATCATAATAAGGAGCATATTTAAAGAAGTGTGCAGTGATGT
>CALGYY010000165.1 GCA_937934705.1 uncultured Bacteroidota bacterium | reverse complement strand
GTCGAAAGTCCAAAAGTCGTAAGGTCATAAAGCCCGGGCGTACTCCGATACCCCGATACTCCTATACTCCGATACTCTATCTCAAAGCACCGAAATAAAATATCTGATATCCAATATCGGATACTGAATAACGCAGTGAGCGGGTGACCATATGCTAACTGTCCTGGGTTTGGGTAAATTTGCTTATCTTTGTACTTAACACAAAATTTCAATTATTATGAGAAGCATGGCTTTTATATTCATGGTACTGGGTTTTACTGCTGCTGTCAACGCCCAGATCATCCGTGAAGGAACCCTCAAATACAACAAAGCTGATCGTCCCGCCCTGATTGCCGAGATTGAACACAGTACCGATGTCGTGGAGGCCGGAATACTGGAGGAAATGAAGAAACGCGGTCACGGAAAAGGCAAAAGCAGTAAAGGTTTCATTGAATACAGCGGCATCGTTTTCAAGGAACTGAGCAGCATGACGATCGACGTGATCTACGTGGTGGAGGAAGCTAAAAAGGACAAAGGTAAAAGTGTAATGTACATGCTGATCAGTAAGGGCAACGACAATTTCATGAGTGGTTCCACGGATGCCCAGGTTTTTGCTTCTGCGAGAGAGTTTATCAAGGGGATGATGCCGGTGCTCAGCAGCATGAAACTCACGAATGATATTGACGCTCACAAGCAACTGCTGAAAGACAGTGAAAAGGAACTCAAAGACATGGAGTCGAAAGTGAAGGGTCTGGAGAAGAAAAAGAAGGAATTGCAGGAAGAACTTGATGAAGCTTTGAAGGCTCTTGAGACTCAGAAGGAAACTGTGAAGCAGAACCAGCAAAAACTCGAGACCCTGAAGGGTCAGAAGCAGTAAAACGCTATTATCGGATTCCGGGAGGGGTCACTTCTTCCCCATCTGTGAAGCATCAAATTTAAAAGGGAGCACTCCGCTCACATTGTCCAGGACAATGATCTTCCCGCTTTCACCGGCGAGAATGATCTGCATGGGTTTTTGATGCAGTGTTTCATATTCAGCCATCACCTGACGGCAGGCTCCGCAGGGAGATACCGGTCCCGCGACGCTGATATTGACTGAATGGGCAGTAATGGCAATGGCCTCTACGGCAACACCCGGATATTGTGATGACGCCGCAAAAATTGCAACACGTTCGGCACAGAGTCCGCTGGGATATGCCGCGTTCTCCTGGTTGTTGCCGGTCACCGTTATTCCGCCGGCCAGTCGTACAGCGGCACCTACCGAGAATCCTGAATATGGTGCATAAGCATGAAGGGAAGCTTTTCGCGCTGCATCCAGCAAAGCGGCCTCAGCAGGCGGCAGATCCTTCTCGCTGTCATACTCCGTATAAGAAATTTGCAATTGTTGCTTTTTCATCCCCGGGGGTTTAATCTCTTTATACGGTCAGTTCTGAAAAAAGATACACTTAACCTGATGATCGTTTGAATTTCGGTACGGGTTGACCTTCGTCAGGCTTTCTGTCATCAGCGGCAAACATCAGCAGGGCATAGAAAAAGATGAAGAAAGAAACACCAGCCTGAGATTCCAGGGTGTCCTCTGTGATCATAGAAAGCATGCCGATAATAAAGAAAGAGAGGAAAAGGTAGCTGTTCAGCCTGCGTTTCCTGACAGGGGCATAAAAAAGGGCGAAGAGAAAATACAGCAAGCCTGGAATGCCAAAAGCTACAGCAATGGCCAGGTATTGATTATGGGCACGCAGTCCGGTATCGCTGATGGAAGAATTCATGGCTTTGAGTTCCTCCCCGAAAGCTGAAGGCACGTCACCGGTTCCGACCCCGCAAAAGGGCTCGTCAGCAACAATCCGCAGAGAAGCTTTCCACAATTCTACCCTTTGCATCATGGAGTGGTTCCTGGGATCTCCGGTATAAGCATAATCCTGCAGCTCCCAGACAAGGTTAGTGAGTCTTCGGTGCAAACCCGGGGCCTCCAGTTCGTTCACATTGGCCACTCCGCTCTCAATAGCAGTAATTTCGTCCTGACCCAGCCCCATCACGGCATCAAAGTCTTTTCGCAAGCCCTTGGAGCTCAGATAACGAACCAGGGTATAGCGGATCTCTTCCCCTGTTTTTCCCAGGCTGTCGAACGGGATAGCGCTGCGCAGCGACCATGCGCTGTCCATTTCTTCAAAACAGACGTACATCCACAGATAGTGACCGTTCTCTTTCTGAGGATTTTCCAGGTTATGCACATAAGGGTTTCCGTAAGGTGTGATATACTCCAGGTGCAGGTTCCCGTGCTCATCAGCATCTCCTGCATCACGGTACAGCATCACGGCGAGACTGACAAAGGCCGTTGCTGAGAGAAGAAGAAAGACACTTACCGCAACTTTCCAGGGTTTTCGGGCCCTGAGATAAAAAGCCCTCAGAAGCATTGCGGTACCGGTGATCAGAAACAGGGCAAATCCGGTAGCTGATTGCAGAAAGAACAGAAACAACAGCAACCAGCACAGCCAAACCCATCCGGCTATTCTAAGAATCAACGGGTAAAGCGGCTTTTGTGTCTGAAGCCATATCAATGCAAAGATGGCCGTGCAAAGGTTAAGAGCAAACCTGATATGAGAAATCAGGATGGATGCATCCCGGGCATCGGTGATTCCCAGGCCGTATATTCGGTAGGTTATTACGATACTGCCGGCCGTCACAGCGAGCAGGTGGACCAGTAAAACCCCGTGGAGGCGCTTCCGGCTCAGGGGTTCCTCTGCCGCCATGATGAAGGTCAGCACAAGGATGGGCAGTTTCACCCTCAGATCTTTCAGTGCATAATCAAGATCCTGCGACCAAAGTAGTCCCAGCGCATGCAGCAGCAATATTCCTATGATCAGAAGGGCTCCTTTGTTGGCCCACAGGCGTTTCAGCTTTTCTGCATAACGTCCGCCGGCAAAAAGGTTCAGCACCAGCAGCCACTGGGCCAGACTCATGAAGTAATTGGACAGCACCAGTGAAGCGGCAAAGACCGTCAGTCCGAAGAAATAAATAAACCGGTGAATCTCGGGGCGGGTAAAACGCATGTCGGGCAGGCTGGTTCCGGCTTAAAAACGGCTCCTTTGAATTTATATTGTGCCCCTTGCTAGCGGATCAGCACCATCTTTCCGAATTCCCTGGTGAAGTACTGATCAGCCTCTGTGCTGAAATGCTCGATCTTCTCATCCCCTATCCTCGTCATAACCCTGTAGAGGTAAATTCCGTTGGCCAGTCGATCGCCGTACATATCAGTACCATCCCATGCATAATCGGTAATGTTCCTTCCCACGTGAATATTCCCGAGCTCTTCCTTGCTGATCTCCCTGACCACCTTTCCGCTGATGGTCATAATCTGGATCATGAAAAAGTCCGGAACCTGCGAACCTGTGAGTGTAAAAACGAAATGCGTGGCCGTTGAGAAAGGATTGGGCCAGTTCATCACGGCAGTGATACTGGGTTTGTTGATCACCTCAAAGGAAATCTCATAATTGATATCGCCCGATTCATTACGCGATTTGTCCTGCGCTTCTACAATCAGGCGGTAGGTTCCGTCCTGCAACAATTCCGGCCGGTAAATGATATGGGCCCTGTTTTCCGAGCCGGAAGCTTTGACAAACTGAAGCTGCTCAAACCCTCCCTGTCTGAACCACACTCGCTGTGGTTCCGAAACACCGGGCGGGAGCAACCATACTTTAAAATGGGCCGTATCTCCGTCTTCATTAAAAATCAGGTAAGGATTTTCGTCTTTAACCATGACCATGATCTCCGGTTTGGCCGAAACAATATCCCCGTCCATGATGTGCACCCCGTCGAAGGTAACATCGAGTATGGGATTCGTAATATCTTTGTTAACATAGAAATATATCTCTCCGATATTATTAAAATGATATTGTTCCAGTTGGTCGTTGAAGGGATTCACTTCTATCCACAAACTGTTGAGGCCCGGCAGCCCTTTGGTAGATGCGCTGATACTGTCAATCAGAACATCACCGGCCGGATGCGCCTTACAGCGGTGACTTCCCAGGTCCACCACGTTGCGGTTGGCATCGATGATCCAGTAGCGGATCAACAGGCTGTCCATATTGTAAATACTGATGTTCTCCGTTGCTGTGGCAAAGCGGATGGTTTCACCTTCCTGCACCGTATCGTCATAGAAATAGAAATATCGTGAAGGATTCAGTGCGGTTTCAGGCATCCCTTCATACAATACCTGCCAGCGGATCATTTGTGATGGTGTGTGGAGGGAGTCATCCTGCATTACGGCGACCAGTTTCAGATAGGGCCACTCCGAGGCATCAATTCGCTGTGACAGGTTCAGGATATCTGCTGAATCAGGCGGCAGATCACGGATGAGAGTGTCAGAAACCCCGGTGGTTTTAAAGCCGATGACACTCAGGTGAACGCTGTCGGTAGCCAGGCCTTCAAATGATCGTTGCCGCCAGTGGAGGGAGCCCCAGGAGGAAGCCGGACCGATCATTTCGGAAAGCACATAACCCGCGTTCCAATTGGTAATAATGCTGTCTTCCAAACCAATGATATCCGTCATTCCCATGCCCATCACCTCATTGGCTGTGCCCATGGCCGCTCCCTTATTGCCGAAAATAATATATGGCTTGAAATCATCTACACTCCTCACATAATTTGATCCTATGCTTTCGTAAGCCTGATAAACACTTTCGGGCCAGGATTCTGCTTTGTGATTGCGGTGACTATATGCCAGGACATGGTGCCCGTCGGGAATATTCTGGATGAATGGCGCCATGGAAGCAATGCTGGCCGTGTCGTTTGTATTGAATTCGTATCCGAAAAGGTTGTTGGGTGCCACCCAGGGCTGGCCTGAAACCGGGTCAAAGACGGCCACGATCATGCCATCGCCAATATCGGTCAGCTGGGCGAAAATGTATTTCATGGTTCCGTTCAGCTTGTACCATTCCTCATTCCAGGCGATATAGGGATAGTAGCCCGTCTGGCAGTCGAGAGCGATGATGCTGTTTACAAATTCAAATCGGCGGTCCGGCTTGTTGTAAGTCACATACTCATACTGGTCCTTTTTGAACTGATAGAAGTGAGCCTGTCCCCATCCCCTTTTGCCATTGATGAGTTGAAAAGAACTTTCACGCCAGTTCCAGAATCCGCTATGGGCCGAATCAGGGCTTACCCTCCAGAAATAAACGATGCTGTCGGTCATCACCGGGAATGAAGGGGTCCAGTTAACCACACCCCCGCCCTGGTATATGCTGGTTTGCTGTTTCACCGGACTGTTGAAGGCGTCTGTAGTGTCGAGTTCAAAGATGTAATGATTGGGCGGCGCAAAGGCGTAGCCGGTAGAAGCCTTGAGTGTAACAGGAAGTGAAGGGATCACCGCATATTCGTAAGGCCAGACCGGTATGATATCGGACGACTTGATCAGGAGGGTGACCTGTGTACTGTTGTTGGCCTCTGAATACTCAGGGATCTCATTATTATAATCTAGCGTGATATCAAATTTATTCATTCCCACGCCGTTAACCAGATCTACAGGCAATTTAAAAACAACGGTATCTTTATAAAGGGTCGCTTTGATCCTCCGGTACGAGGTGCTGGTGGTGATTCCGTCGGGCATGGTACGCACGACCCATACCACAAAGGAATCGTTGACCGCCCGTCCCAGATTGGTTGAGATCACATGTATATTAAATGAATCTGTTTCGGTACTCACGATCGGGGGGTCAAAATATACCGAAGAGGTGTTGATCATATAATCGGGCAGTTCCGCCGAATTGATCCTGATGGCAGGATCACCATGGAGAATCAGTTCCAGGCAGGTGCTTTTCATCGGAAGGCTTGGATCCTGCACATTCCCGATTACATCCTGTATGATCTTTCCGATGGGCTGACCATACATATTGTATGATATATTTTCGTATAAACGCTTTGAATATATATGTAGCCGATCCGCCACTCCGAGTGAAATGGAGGCCAGAAATCCGATGGTGCCTTTATTGGCAATAAGCACAAACTCTTCGCTGGAAACCGGCTGCTCAAGGAAAATGTCCCCGGCATAACAACTGTTGGCCAGCAGGAACGGATACTTCCTGTAGTTGTTATACTCCGAAGGATAGTCGATGCTCTGGTCAAAGCCGATACCAGCAGCATGTCCGAAAAAGGTCATCATGCTGACCCCGTTGTTGATGATATCCTTAAGGGAGTCTGACTGGTTGATCTGTATGGGGTCGGTGGTGGTTTTCAGAAAAGTCCTGACATAAGCTCCGAATAAGGTATCTTCAATAATGTTTTTGTACTGATCCAGATAGGCGGCTATCCCGAGCTGTTCGGCCAGGCTTTCGCCCCCTCCGAAATGCAGCACATTCTTCATCCATTCCTGAGGGGTTTGCTGTTCCTGCTCATAATCAATGACCTTATCGAGATACAATTCCGCATGCGCGGCACTCCTGGCCGCCAGTCGCCCCGTAGCCACTGCCGGCCGGTACATCGAGTCGAGTATACCATTGGTGAAGAGCAGATCCGAGGGCGGGTTCCCCAGCGAAGGAACCAGTGTTTTGTTGAAGTATGTTGTGCTTTTGCGGTACTGAGGAAATGTTCCTTCATGTCCTGCACGATAACCTTTTCCAAGTATAAAGAGGTATTCAGGTTTTGTTGCGTAAGTATTGTAAGCTTCATGCATAAAATTCCTGATGGCGAGGGGATCCTTCAGGATACCATAGGCATATTGATCCCAAAGCTCATCCACATTGATGATCATGGCATGATAGCCGCTGCTGTTACGGTAGATCTCGTATTGCTGGGCCTGCGTCATCAGCGACTGATGGGTCAGGATGTAATAGTCCGCCTTTTTAATATCTGCGAGGGTTTTGTAATTCACAAACTGACCTGACGAACTCACCGGTGTGACACTATTGATGACACGTATCTGCGCATCGGACGTAATATAGCATTCTTTATCTCCGCCGGAATTAGGAACCAGCGCCTGCAGGTTGGAACCGTTCCAGGCAGTTCCGATCCTGCGGTGATTGCTGAGGTCGTAAAAGCGGACGGTATCCGAAGCACCTGCGCTGAAACCTGTCATGTTCAGATAGGTCTTGGGCTGCAGGGCATCCGGGACGGTCAGCTTATACGTGATCGCGTTATCCATGACCATGGTATGCGGATAGCGTACCTGTATATAGGCGATCGCGTTGCGGTCAGCCCCGCTGTTCAGGTCGTCGATGGATGAGAAGGTGAAGGTGGTGGTGCTGTTGATCTGAAAGGGGCTGACATTCCTCGAGAAGCGGAAAATTCCATATCCCTCATAAGTCGTATCAACGGTCAGTCCGGCAAACTGTACCCGGAGATGGTGGTCAGGGTAAGTCAGGCTGTAATTGGATGCGCCGATCACCACAAATTCAATTCTGGCATCAGGTCCGGAACTGTAGCGGTTTGGTGTCGACAGGTTTTTGGTCCGGCTTTCACCCAGGGAAAAAGGGGTGTCGAAATAACCCTCACCGGCTGTATACTCAGGATCCTTCATCCCGTAAGATCCGGGTTCTCCCCCGAGATAGGTGGCAGTATAATCGTCGCGGACCGTTTTATAAAACCAGGTGGCAGGAACATAGGATCCGAAGTCCTGATCGGTCTCCACCGTCATCCTGCGGTTATTGATGGATGCATTCCAGGTGAAAAAATAAGCCGATGAGTCGCTGAAGAGACTGTAGTTTGGATTGGCCTGATCGGAGGGTACCGGGTAGAGTCCTGTATCATACCATCCGGTGTTTCTTTTTCCGTAGAATTCTACGTAATCGCCCGCCTGGAAAAGTCCGTCATTTTCGCCATGCACATAGATATACTGTTCTTCCCCGCCGCAGAATATCTGGAAAGAGCGCGGATCCACACCGGGAGGCAATCCTGCATTGACCAGGGCCTGGTAAGGGATGCGACAGATTCCGTCGTTGTAAACGTAAACCTTATAATAGGTGCTGTTATAATTGATCCACTCGTTCCCGTAAGGCTGGGAAAAGGCAAACAGGGCCGTCATTAACAACACGAGGAAACTACCCAGCCTTTTTGCCATAGCACATCAATATTAAGGGTTCAGGTAAAGGTCAGAAACGCTGGTTCCGGCCTGGGATTTTTTGGAGTTGATATTAAAACGCAGGGAGAAAACATTGGAATACAGCGCCACGCTGGCATTTCCGATATCCGTCAGCGCGTAATCAATGGTAACGATTTTCTTGATGGTGACGCCCACCCCAAGATTGGGCTGGAAACTCCATTTGCGTTTACCATCCATATTTCTTTCCTGCTGAAAATTTCCGAATCCGCCGCGCAGAAAAACAATATTGTTATAACCGAATTCCAGTCCCAGATGGGGATCCAGTGAAATGGGGTCGCTTTTGATGAGCACATTTCTCATTCCGTCGAAGGTCATATCCACGTCGAGCGCTACCAGTGCGGTGAACTTCTTCCCGAAATCAAAGTGCCGGCCGGCGCCGATATTCAGGCGGGGAAGCGTAAGCTCCATGCTGTTCCCGGGAATTTCGTTACCCGTTCTGGTGAAAACCTCTATCATCGAAGGGGTCAGGTCATAACTCCAGGCGTTAAAGGTTGAGGTAATATCCCTGGCCATAAGCCCGAAGCGCCACTTTTTGAGGTCGTACTGCACCCCGGCATCCAGACCGAAACCCCAGGCGCGGGCGAATTCCCCGATTCTCCGGTAAATGATCTTCACATTGGCTCCGTATCTTAAACCGGCGATCCCTGAATTCCGTCCGTAACTCAGAATAAAGCCGTAGTCCGCTGCTGAAAAGGTTGTGATGCGGTCATAGTTGATATTTCCTTCCGCATCGATCAGTTCTGTTGTATTGGGAATATCATCCACGCCGAACCTGATCACGGTGAGGGCTGCTGTGCTTTGCGGATCGATGCGGACACCCACCGCACCATAATCGTATTTGGCAATTCCCGCGAAGTATTCAGAATGCATCAGGGCCACCTGGAATTTTGAAGGCAGGAGGTTGAGGCCGGCCGGGTTCCAGTAGGCAGAGGTCACATCCTCCACAATGGCCGTTTGCGCGTTCGACATCCCCAATGCCCGGGCGCCGACGCCAAGGGATAAAAATTCATTGCTGTATTTGGGAGCCTGACCAAAAGTATCCGCACCAAAAAGTAAAGCAACTGACAGCACGATCCAAATTTTCCGCATGATCATAGTTTTCTAGTTCACAGCCCTTAACGTCTGTTTGTGCTTTTTAGTATGGAGCGGGGAGAGCCAGAAACCGGCTATTCCGGTCTTCCTTCAAATGGCGCTTGTTGTATCTTTGTCCCGTTTCCTTTATTTTCAAAGACAAATATACAAAAATTATGGTTGCTTTCCTTGGTCCTGCAGATTTCCGGGAGACGGTTTACGCCTTTCAGACCTCACGTATTATTCTCACAGCCTATGAGTTAGAACTCTTCACCTGCCTGGATGGGCAGTGGAAAAGTTCTGCAGAATGTTCAAAGCAATGCGAAGCCCATCCGCGGGCCATGGACCGTCTGATGAACGCCCTGGTGGCTTGCGGTCTCCTGGAGAAACGGGATAGCTTGTTCCGCAATACTGACTTTGCTTCCCAATACCTGGTCAAAGGCAAAGAGGATTACCTGGCTACTTACGGACACACGCTGAACATGTGGCAGACCTGGAGCCGGCTTACGGATGCTGTCCGCGAGGGGAAACCTGTATCACGGCCTGAAAAGAACAATGAGGACTGGACACGCAATTTCATTGCTGCCATGCACGACAGGGCCCGTCACCAGGCTGACCGTGTAGTGGAACTGATCAGACCTGCGGATGGCATCAAAGTGCTGGATGTGGGTGGGGGCTCAGGAGTATATGCGATGGCCTTCGTAAGGGCGGGAGAGAATATTACAGCAAGGGTTTTTGATCTCCCGGAGGTCATTGCCGAAACCCGCTCCTATCTGAAAACAGCAGGACTGGAGCACAGAATATCAACCATAAGCGGGAACTACCACGAGGATGATTTCGGACAAGGTTATGACCTGGTGTTTTTGTCAGCCATCGTGCACATCAACAGTGATGAAGAAAACGAAGCCCTGATCATCAAATGTGCACGTTCCCTGAAGCCGGGAGGTTACGTGGTCATCCAGGATCATCTGATGGAAGAAGACCGTACAGCTCCGCTGGCCGGAGCCTATTTCGCGCTGAATATGCTGGTGGCCACACAAAGGGGCGACACCTACACCGAAAGTGAAATGCGCCGCTGGTATAAGAATGCGGGGCTTGAAGGAATACGGATCATTCCTACACAGAATAATGCGCTCGTGATCGGTCAGACGCCTAGTGCTCCCTGACCATCAGCTTCCCCGCCAGGGTTCTGAATTCCTGTTTGCGTTCCTCTTTCACCCGAATGGCATCCAGAGATTTCATGGCCGAGCGGTAATAACGGTCCATCTCTTTTTCGGTAGCTTCACGGATGTTCAGCTTGGTATAGATTTCCTTCACTGCATCGATTTTGGTATCCCCGTCGAGCGTGGCGTTAACAAAGTAATACAGCAGGCGGTCCCGCGTACTGCCTTTGGCCTTTTCAAAAGCTTTCAGATACAGGAAAGTTTTCTTATTCGTGGCGATGTCGTTCCCCGATTTCTTTCCGAACTTTTTCTCATCACCAAAAGCATCCAGAAGGTCGTCCTTCAATTGGAATGCAATACCGAGGTTTCGTCCGAAATCACAAAGCAGGGCAGCATCCTTCTCCGGAGCACCGGCAATCAGCGCACCGATTCTGAGACTGGCGCCCGTGAGTGCAGCGGTCTTGAGACCGATCATGTTCAGGTAATCCGGTATAGTAACCTTCTCCGTGCTTTCAAAATTCATATCATACTGCTGTCCCTCGCAGACATCGATGGCTGCCCTGGTAAAAACCTTCAGAACCTCCCGCAGGCAGTTTTCATCAAGGTCGAGGAAATACTCGTAAGCCTTGGCGTACATGGCATCACCTGAAAGAATGGCAATGTTGGTATTCCATTTTTTGTACACCGTTTCTCTGCCGCGCCTGATAGGCGATTTGTCCATGATGTCGTCGTGCAGCAGGGTGAAATTATGAAACACTTCAATTCCGACAGCGGGCCGCAGGGCTTTGGAAATCTCCCCCCCGAACAGCTCGCAGGCCATCAGGAGCATGACCGGACGTATACGTTTGCCGCCGAGTGAAAGAGTGTATGACATGGGTTCGTACAACTCTTTAGGGGCCATATCAAAGCGCTCGCTTCCGAGCGCTTTGTTGACCTTTCCCAGTAACTGATCAAATGTCTGCATCACTTCTTCAGGATTTCCATGGTATCCATCGCGATCACCAGTTCTTCGTTGGTGGTCACCACCATCACCATGACCTTTGATCCCTCTTTGGTCAGCACGGCATCCTGTCCACGCAGACCCTTGTTCTTTCCGAAGTCGAAATCAACACCCAGAAATTCCATCCCCTTCATGACGCCTTCACGGGTGGTGCATGCGTTCTCGCCAATTCCCCCTGTGAAGATGATCAGGTCAACGCCTTCCATGGCCGCGGCGTAGGCACCAATATATTTTTTCACCCTGTAATTGTACATTTCAAGGGCCAGTGCGGCACGATGGTTCCCTTCGGCGGCGGCCTTCTCCACATCACGCATATCCGAAGAAACCCCGGAGATACCGGCAACCCCGCTGTTTTTGTTCACAAAATTATTGGCCGCTTTGATGTCCAGTTTTTCTTTATCCATGATGAAAAACATGGCTCCCAGGTCGAAATCCCCGCAGCGGGTTCCCATCATCAGACCTTCCACAGGGGTCAGTCCCATTGAAGTATCGTATGATTTTCCGTTTTTGATGGCGGCAATGGATGCCCCGTTACCCAAATGGCAGGTGATGATCTTCATGTCCTCCAATTTCTTACCCAGTATATCACAGGCTTTCTGTGACACAAAGCGATGACTCGTGCCATGGAAGCCATAACGGCGGACCTTGTGCTTATCATACATCTCGTAAGGAACGGCATACATATAGGAATGTTCGGGCATGGTCTGGTGAAAAGCCGTATCAAAAACCCCGCACTGCCTGATCTCCGGCATGAGGGTACGCATCGCGTAGATCCCTTTCAGGTTGGCCGGATTGTGCAGGGGCGCCAGATCAACACATTCTTCCATCTTGTCGATCACTTCCTGGGTAATGGCCACACTGCCACTAAAGGTTTCACCACCGTGAACCACCCTGTGCCCTACTGCATGGATTTCATTCTTGTCTTTTATCACACCGTATTCCGGGTGCATCAGTGCTTTCAGGATGATATCAATACCAACCGTATGGTCGGGAACATCACTCACCAGCTTAACCTTGTCCTTGTCCTTCGGCTGATGCGTCAGTTCACTGTCCTTCAGTCCAACCCGCTCCAGAAGACCCTTTGCCAGCAGATCCGGTTCCCCGGCCATGTTCAGCAGCTGATACTTGATGGAGGAGCTGCCGCAGTTCAATACGAGAATATTCATTGTGTGTTTTATTAAATGTTCTTATATAATATTATCATTAATCTTTTACCTGATTGGCAGTGATGGCCACAAGGTTCACGATATCCATCACGGAACACCCGCGGGATAAATCGTTGATCGGTGCGCCAAGGCCCTGCAGAACCGGACCGATGGCCTCCGCATCACCCAGGCGCTCAACAAGTTTGTAGCCGATATTCCCCGCCTGAAGATCCGGGAAGACCAGCACATTGGCCAGACCGGCCACAGTTGATCCCGGACACTTTTTCTGTCCCACCTTTTCAATCAGGGCGGCATCAGCCTGTATTTCCCCGTCGATCTCCAGATCGGGACGCATTTCACGGGCAATCTTCAGGGCTTCAGTCACCTTGTCGACCAGTTCATGTGAGGCTGATCCTTTCGTTGAGAATGACAACATGGCGACTTTGGGTTTTTCAATCCCGGCGATCATCCTGGCGGTATCGGCACTGCATACGGCTATCTGGGCAAGTTCTGCAGCAGTGGGACTGGGGGTAATGGCCACATCAGCAAAAACGAAGTTTCCTCCGTGTCCGAGTTCAGTCTTTTTGGTGACCATGATCATTGCGCCCGATACCACAGAAATGCCGGGGGCGGTTTTCACGATCTGCAGGGCGGGGCGCACGGTATCTGCTGTGGAGTGTTCCGCTCCGCTGACTTCCCCGTCGGCATCACCCATGTAAATCATCATGGGTCCGTAATAAATATCCTGGTTCAGCAACTTCTCCGCATCAGCCGGAATGAGTCCTTTGGATTTTCTCAGTTCGCAAAGTTTTTCAATATAGAGGGATTTCTTGGGTGAATTGACCGGGTCGATCAGTTCGGCTTTTGAAAGATCCAGTCCGTATTCCTTTTCCAGCCGGTGGATCTCGTCAATATTACCCAGCAGTATGAGTTGGGCCAGACCTTCTTTCAAAATGATGTCGGCGGCCTTCAGGGTTCGTTCTGATGTGCCTTCGGGGAGGACAATCCTCCGGTTCTTTTTCTTCGCATTTTCGCGGATCTGTTCAAGTAAGCCCATAATTATGAATTATTTATAAAAATAATGAAGGTGAATTGATTTGATTTCGTGACCTAACAAAAGTAAAAATTTATTCGTG
>CALGYY010000164.1 GCA_937934705.1 uncultured Bacteroidota bacterium | reverse complement strand
TTTGTAGTCCCTCACATGGTGCAGCATACCTTCGAGCAGAGGTTCGTGGGATGGCCTCAGTCTCATGATGGTATTTTTGAAGAGATGCACAGAAATGGTATCTGTTGCAAGAATAAGTACTGCTGTAAAAAGTATGATATACCAGGTCTGCTTCCGGTAATAGGCAATGCAGAGATACAGCACATAGAGATAAGCCGGAATCCATATCAGTGGCTTGCTTGCGTACCACATGATTTCATCCCACGCCTGATTATGGCATGAATTCAGCCACAGCATCAGGTCCATATCCCAGGCGATCAGTTGTTCGATCATAGAATCAGATTTCCCCCGGAGTTTTTTGCAGAGCCGTCCAGAGCAGGTCTTTCAGTTCGGTGAGGCCCTGCTCACTCACTGAAGAAATAAAAACATGAGGAATCGAGGGCAGGTCCTTTTTCATTTCCCGTATCAGTTCACTGTCGGCAAGATCTGATTTTGTGATGGCCAGAACCCTTGATTTATCAAGCAATTCCGGATTATAGGCTGCCAGTTCCTTCAGTAGAATATCATATTCTGCGCTGATATCTTTTGTATCAACGGGCACCATGAACAGGAGCACAGGATTTCTTTCGATATGCCTCAGAAAACGCAGTCCGAGCCCCTTCCCTTCCGCGGCACCTTCAATAATTCCCGGGATATCAGCCACCACGAATGAACGTTCATCGCGGTAGCGTACCACACCCAGGTTGGGTGTAAGTGTGGTGAAAGGATAATCTGCAATTTCCGGTTTGGCAGCGGAAATGACCGACAGCAGGGTTGATTTTCCGGCATTGGGGAAACCGACCAGACCGACGTCAGCCAGTATCTTGAGTTCAAGAATGCACCAGTTTTCAATGCCGGGCTCACCCGGTTGCGCGTAACGGGGTGTCTGATGTGTAGCTGATTTGAAATGATCGTTACCCAGTCCGCCTCTTCCTCCCTGAAACAGGACCACAGTTTCTCCGTCGCGGGTAATTTCTGTCAACTGATCACCACTCTCCGGATCCCTGGCAACAGTTCCAAGAGGAACCTCGATCACGGCATCTTTTCCGCTGGCGCCTGTCATGAGTTGCCGGCTTCCGTTTTCTCCGTCACCGGCATGAATATGACGGGTATATTTCAGGTGAAGCAGTGTCCAAAGTTGCGCATTCCCTTTCAGGATCACATGACCTCCCCTTCCGCCGTCACCACCATCGGGACCACCTTTGGCGTTGTATTTCCCCCGGTGCAGATGAGCAGACCCTGCGCCGCCCTTTCCGGAGCGGCAGAAGATCTTTACATAATCTATAAAGTTGGGTTGTGACAAACTTAAAGGGTATCGATGAGCCTGCAAATATCGGCAAATACTTCATCAATGCCGCGCATTCCGTCGACATGCATGCATTTTCCCTGTGCATCATAATAATCGATCAGTGGCATGGTTTGCTGCTTGTAAACTTCAATGCGTTTGCGGATGGTTTCCTCGTTATCGTCGGTTCTGCCTGAAATTTTAGCGCGGTGCATGATCCGGTTAAAGAGTTCCTCTTCATTGACATCCAGGTTAAAAACCATGCGGATCGGGGCTTTCAGGTGAGCCAATATCTTGTCGAGATCCACGGCCTGCGGAAGGGTTCGGGGAAAACCGTCAAAAACAAAGCCTACACACTGACAGCATTTGGAAATCTTCGCCCTCACTTCACCAAGCACAACCTCATCCGGAACCAGTAAACCCTGGTCGATGTATCGTGCGGCTTCGATGCCGAGGGGAGTTTGCTGCCTGATGGCCTCACGCAGCAAGTCGCCTGTTGACAAATGCACCAGGCGGTATTTTTCGATCAACAGTCCGGACTGGGTTCCTTTACCGGTTCCGGGCGCGCCGAATAACACAATATTAAGCATAATGCTGGTATTTGGGTTTTTTTCAGAAACAGGGTTATGCGAGGATTTTATAGATATCCGGCAGGTTACGACCAAGACCGTCATAATCAAGTCCGTAACCAACAATAAAATCATTAGGGATGCTGATTCCTATATAATCCAGGGGGTATGATTTTTTAAATGCGGCGGGTTTGAAAAGGAAGGTGACGATTTTGACAGCGGCAGGTTTAAGGTTCTGCAACTGTGCCAGCATGTTCTCGAGGGTAATTCCTGTATCCACAATATCTTCGAGAATCACGACTTCCCGGCCTTCGATCTCTTCGTTCAGACCAATCAGTTGTTTCAATTCGCCGGTACTGGACGTCCCGCTGTAGGAAGCCAGCTTAACGAAGGAAACCTCACAATTCATCTCCAGTTTTTTAAGCAGATCGGAAGCAAACATAAAGGAACCATTGAGGATGACAAGGAAGAGAGGTTTCTTTCCTGCAAGATCCTGGTTGAGCTTCAGTGCAAGCTTATCAACAGCAAGTTCAATTTCTGCTGCAGGTATGGAGAGACTGAAAGTTTTATCCTTGAGTGTAACGGTTTTCATCCGGAGTTTTCGTTTCAATATGGGAATGAAACGGACAACGAAAATACAAAACCTGAGTGAACCGGACTGGCAGAAATGAATTATTTTTGCAGGAAACCAATGCCAGATTAACTATGATGAAGCCTCTTGTCAGTATTATCATGGGCAGCACCTCTGATCTCCCGGTGATGGAGGATGCTGCAAAGTTTTTTGACGAAATGGAAATCCCTTTTGAAATGAATGCCTTATCTGCACACCGTACACCCGATGAAGTCATGGCATTTGCCAGGGGAGCAAGAGAGCGCGGGATCAGGGTGATCATTGCCGGTGCCGGAATGGCGGCACATTTACCCGGGGTTATTGCAGCCATGACGCCGCTGCCGGTGATCGGCGTTCCGATCAAAGCCAGCCTGGAGGGGCTTGACAGCTTTCTGGCCATTGCCCAGATGCCCCCGGGAATCCCGGTTGCGACGGTTGCGATTAACGGCGCACGCAACGCGGGAATACTTGCTGCACAGATCATTGGCACCGGCGACGAAGTTACAATGAAGAAGGTAATAGCCTTCAAGGAAGATCTGAAAAGCAAGATTGTGAAGGCCAACAAGGAACTGGAAGGCGTGCGCTTCAAATTTAAGGTGTAGTACTTCGGATTCTCAGAAACTCAGAGTTCCAATATCCAGGCGTCTTTCCTGTGCCGGTTTCTGATCGCAGGAAGGTCACGCACTGCCTCTTCCATGCTCCCGTAGACATTATAGCATATCCTGAGGTTGCCGTCATCGTTGCGGTTCACCGTTTGTGCATTGGGAAAACCCTGCTGGCGCAGCTTCTCAACTTCGGCATTAGCACGGGATTCCGACCTGAAGGATCCTGCAATAATATAGAAGCGTTTCCCGGTCGGCGGGGTTTGAACAATGGTTTGAACCGTGTCTTTGGTCACCGAATCCGCAGCCAGCCGGGCCAGTGAATCCGCCAGTGCCTGTGCAGCCTGCTGTTCGGCCAGTGCGATGGAATCTGCTATACGCTTTTTCTCTGCTTCGGCTTTAGCGATTCGTTCCTTTGAGGCCTGCACCTTTTGGGTATAAACTGAGATCGACTTATCGATGCTTCTCTTCTTACTCAGCGACTTATAGACCTCCTCTTTGGTATTTTCGTAAAGCAGGCTGTCGGCCACTCTTCCTGTCAGAATAATATCAAGTTGTTGCTGGTATTTTTCACATTTCACCTCTTCCGGCTCCTTATCCCCGACCTTAATTTTATTGGCCTTACGAACATTAAGGCTGACGAGGCCGGGATAGGCCTTCTTGATAATTGCCTGAACCTTACCACTTTTTGTTTTACTTACGGTCATCACCATAAAAAACGCAGAATCATAAACCTTGCGGTCGAGGAGTTCCTTTGATTTCCTGATGATTTCCTTGTCGGATTGGCCATGAAGCATTGAAGGACAGATCATCAGGATAATCATCAATGCTGGAAGTAACTTTCTCATCATTATCTCTGTTGGTTTAAAGGAAGCACTAAGATACTCAGGATTTCTAATCTTGTGCGCAGGAGTCGTAATTTTTGTTCCCGACCGCTGACCTGGGGCCTTGTTTCCGGATATCAATTTTTCTGCTGTGAGTGAATACCTGTATTTGTACATCCTGATCGTGGAATTTCGGAATAAATATCCGGAGCCGATGTGAGGCATAATGCAGGCTGAGTATATTTGCGGGGGAACAAAGAATTATCTCTCGTGCACAAATCAGTTATGATTAAAAATCTGTTTTTCAGAGTCTTAGTTTCAGGTTCAATATTATTATTATCATTTAAGCTCACTGCTCAGCCCAAGCTGGAAGAGATCCGGCGGGTCAATGACAGTCTGAGGTACCTCATAAACAAATCAGAATCATTCAAATACTCTAACAACGACAGCACATTTAAGTATGCCCATCTGGCCGGTTTAAAAGCCGCCTATTACAAACTACCACTGCCTTTGGGTGAGGCTCTGACTCTCAAAGCATATGCGGCATTATTAAAAGGTGACTATAAGGATGCTGAATCGTATAGTCTTATGGCCAATGACATTTTCTACAAGGCCCGTCAAGCAAGGGGGTTAATGAATGCTTACAGGATATCGGGCGTTGTATATGGCACAACCGGTGACTATGTTCAGGCACAGGATTATAACTATCGTGCGCTCCGGCTTGCTGAGCATCTGAAAGATTCTGTAATAATGGGTAATCTCTTAAACAATCTTGGGATTATTTACTATTATCAGAAAAACTACTCCATGGCCATGGAAATGCATAAGCGGGTGCTTAACCTGAATCAAAAAAGGGCTTTGGATGCGATCAAGGGCTCCACCTTGACCAATATTGCAATATTGTATGCTGAACAAAAGAAATTCGATCTGGCCATTGAGTATCTGGAAAAGGCTTATTCTGCTGGGAGTGAAATGAATAATCTGAGTGTTCAGGGCATTGCGCTGATGAACCTTGGAGAGGTATATTATGAATTAAAGGACTATAATACCAGTATTCAAAAATATGAGGATGCCCTCGAAATATTTTCGGGCTATAATATGAGCATTTATTTCTGTACGGTTTACCAAGGCATTGGTAACAACTATCTTGCACTCAACCGTGAAGATGAAGCCATCGGATATATCACCAAAGCGATTGGGATTGCGCTGCAGACGGGAACAGCCAATAGTCTCATTGATGCTTATGAGTCATTATCAAAACTTTACTATAATAAAGGAGAATACAAACTGGCCCATGAATACCTGGAAAAATCTTTTTCTCTGAAAGACAGCCTTAGCCGCACAGAGGTACTTGAGAAGATTGCCAACCTTGAGAAGCTTTATGAAACAGAAAAGAAAGACAACAAGATCAGGCAACTCAGCATACAGGAACAGAACAAACAGGAAAAAATTGAGCAACAAAACAGGAGGATACTGTATCTGATTCTGGCGACCATTGCTGCTGCGATATTATTAAGTACGCTTTTCTTTCAGAATCGCCGCCTGCGAATGACGTACAAGAAGCTGGTTATCAAGAATCTTGAATTGATGCAGCAGGAAAAAAGCCGGTCTGCGGAATCGGCGGCTGCAATCTCCCAACTCACAAAATCTCTGTCAGAGGGATTTGAGACTGATAAACCACTGAAAGAGTCTGGATCTTTCCCTATTCAGAATAACAGAATCACAGATGATAAAGAAGAAGACATGATTTCTGACAGTCCGGAAGAAGAGCAACTGAAATACAGAAAATCCCTGCTCACTGACTTGCAGAAACAGGAAATCCTGACGAAGGTAATCGAAGCCATAGAAGAAAGAAAAGTATTTCTTGATCCTGAGTTGTCGGTCGAATCTCTGTCGGAGGAACTGGGCATATACCGAAAATACATCTCACAGGTTATCAATGAACTGCTGGGCAAGAATTTCAACATGCTAATCAACGAATATCGGGTTCGCGAGGCGCGCAATCTGATGATTAACAAAGAATACCAGAAATTCACTCTGGAGGCCATAGGTCAAATGGTTGGTTTCAACTCAAAAAGCTCATTTAACTCGGCATTTAAAAGATTCACCGGGGTGACCCCATCATTCTTCAGAGAAACGGCCGCTTTCTGATCGTGCAATATCCGGTATAATGACCGGATTCCGGCAATCATTCATACAGCAGACGACCTCTTGTCCTGATACCTGTATCGGAACGTTGAATATTTGTATGTGAGATCGGACCCGGCTTATTTTTGTCTCAACCAAACCATTACACCATGCGAAGAAGGTTACTGTCTGTCATTGCGCTGACGCTTTCCGTTTATCCATTCGCACATTCACAAACCACTGTAACTAATCCGGCCAGTCCATGGGTGGTTCCGGCGAATGTTTATTCCATTACTATTGAATGCTGGGGCGGAGGTGGCGGTAGTGGCGGGGCTTCTTGTGCCTGGGGAGATGCAACAGGAGGTGGTGGTGGTGGTGGTGCCTATTCAAGGCAGGTTTTTGCGGTTACACCCGGACAATCTTTTACAATTACCATTGGTGCAGGAGGTACTGCGGGCAACAGTAGTGGTGGAAACGGAGGCAGCGGCAATACGACAACGGTTAGCGGAGTTCCCGGAACCTGCAGTGCTTTTGGGGGTGGTGGTGGATTTGGATCGACCTCCGGCAATGGTGCAGGCGGTGCAGGAGGGAATGGAGGAAACGGCTTCCTTTTCAGGGGAGGAAATGGATCGGCGGGGACAATAGGAACATGGAATTATGGTGGCGGTGGCGGTGGCAGCGCAGGTACCGGATCCAACGGTAACAACGCCAGCGGAAGTACCGGCGGTGCAGCAGTAGCAGGAGGTGTGGCAGGCAGAAATGGTGTGGCAAACAACAGCAACGGCAATACCGGCAATGCCGGGGGTGGAGGTGCGAGCGGAGCCTCAGTATATCAGTCTTCACTGGCCGGTCGGGCCGGTGGTCAGGGAAAAGTCATGATCACATACACGCCCGTGGCTTGTGTCGCTCCAACTTCTGTCAGCATCTCGGGTTTTAGCACCTCGGTATGCAGCGGAGTAAGTCCTGGAACAGGAACAGCAAGTCCTTTTGGAGGGATTCCTGCAAGCTATACTTACCTGTGGTATAAAAACGGAGTTTCAACAGGCGTCACAGCTTCGACCTACGATCCGGGGCCATTGGTTGCCAATACCGATATTTACTGCGCTATTTCCACGGGAAGCGGATGCACGACCAACAGTCCTGTCACAAGCATCGTCATCAGCGGATCTGCACCCTCACAACCAGATCCTGTCACCGGGAATACAACTCCATGCCTGGGCTCATACGATTATAGCGTCCCGAATGTTGTCGGAGTCACTTACAACTGGTCCTTCCCAGCAGGGTGGACACAGACCGGAGGCGGAACGAGCAACTCTGTGACAGTCAATGTGGGTGCTACTTCAGGAAGTATAAGTGTAACACCTTCAAACGGATGCGGATCAGGCCCCGCGCAAACCCTTTCTGTTACCGTGAACTCCGCGGCCTCCCAGCCCTCACAACCGGGAGCTATTTCAGGCAGCAGCGCTCCCTGTTTCGGCTCTGCACAAACCTACAGCGTTCCTAATGTTGCAGGGGTAACATACAACTGGTCTTTCCCGGCTGGCTGGTCAGTCAGCAGCGGTGGAAGCACCAATGTGAATGTTGTCAGCGTCAGCTCTACAGCAGGTACGGTGATCGTAACGCCGTCGAATGCATGCGGAAACGGACCGGCTCAGACCCTGGGTGTCACCCCGCAATCCTGCACCGGATCCATACCATGGAGCGGTTATCCGGATGGAGTTATGGCTTCTTATTCGGCAGGCACTGCACCCTATAATATGTCAGCAAGTGTTTCCGGAAGCGGGGTCACCCTGGGCGACGATACACCTAAATATACCAGTTCTGACCCTGGTTCCCCATGCTATATCCCAGGCAGTTTGGCCTTGTATGCCAATGTTTTTGACAACATCTCCACCGCCTACTATAATGTTTTAATGCGGTTCAATCCAGCGGGCAATGGAAGTTGCTTTTCCATCAGTTTCGACATTAAGGATATCAACGCCAATGAGACCTCAGGAAGCTTTCTGGATGTGATTGAAATCTCCGCGCTGGACGGAAGCGGAGCTTCCATACCAGCCGCAAATATCGTGATCACAGTCCCGGCCAATACGAACGTATCAACCTCTGGTAACACCAGAATTATCAGGGGACATAACAGTAATTCAGAAAACTATGACGGGGGCATTTACAGTACGACGAGTTGCGCCATTACAAGTGTGAGCGTAACGCCTCCTGCCGGGATGCCCCTTCAGAGTATCAATATCAAATACCGGCCTGCCTACGGGGTTTATCCATCCTGTTACTGGAACACGAATCCTCCTGCTAAACCATCTTTCCAATACATCTCAATCTCCAATCTGAATTACACCACTACTTCAGGGTGTACAACCACACTGCCTGTTGAATTGCTGAGTTTCGAAGGCAATTGCACTGAAGACGGGAATGAACTCAGTTGGACTACAGCCTCTGAAAATGACAATGATTACTTCACGATTGAGAGAAGCTTGTATGCCGGGGATTTCGAGGCAATCGGAAAGGTTTCAGGGGCAGGCACCTCGAATCAGATCAGGAATTACGCATTTACTGATCCAAGCGGAACTGAGCATAACTATTACTACAGACTGAAGCAGACCGATTTCAACGGAAACTTTACCTATTCCTTCCCGATAAACATTAAATGCCTCAGTCATGGAATCTCAGGCCAGATTAAAGTCTTCCCTGTCCCGGCAATTGATGAAATAAACTGTCTTTTTAGTGAACCGCTTTCAGCCGGAGCCACCCTAATAATTACGGATGTATTGGGAAAACCATATCAAAGTATCAATGTACTGAATGACGCAGAGACATATGCATTTCCGATCGACATTTCCAATCTTCCTGACGGTATTTACCTGGTGAGTGTAACTGATCCTGAAGGTACCTGCTTCAAACCGGTCAGATTCGTCAAAGCAGAATAGAGCAGATTGACAGATTAAACTCTTGAAATCGAAGAGTGACGTCTGTTCATTGTAATGCTGTATGGAATCTGATCAGTTACTATCAACATAAGCTGTGTTTAAGACAACTGATTGGGGTTTTCCCGATCATAAGATGAATTGTAGTACAGATTCATGCGCACAAAGTGATAACATTTTGCATTACTCTGTTTTTTAATACTCTGTTTTTGTGCTAATTAAAATTAACCCATTCTATACTGTACAAATTCAGGTGCAAGACAAGCCTTCATTTGTTTTGATACAGGTATCTGTGCCAAAAGTCATATACAATCTGGATTTATGAAGTTTATTTTTGCTTCGGACTTTCTTTATCATCATATCAGTTTCTGACCTTAAACCATGAAAATCAAAAAAAGTTCGTGATGAAAAAAGTTCTCTGCTTGTTATACCCCTTAGCGGTATGGATCATCATGTTTTCGTTTCCGGAGTCAATCTGCGGCCAGGTTGATCATTCTGAACTTAACCGCCCTGCATCATTTTACACTATCGCCGATGACCGTGATATTCCGGTCAGTCATGGCGTATTTTATGATGCCGGAGGTCCCGACGCTGACGCGGGACATTATGAAAAGCTGACAACCCTTCATGCCGTGCAGGGATATCTGAGGGTATACTTTACTGACCTCCAGCTTCCTGCAGGTGCTGAGTTGTGGATATTTCTCGGAAAAACAACGGAAGACAGTGTTTTCGGGGTTTTCCGTCAGGGTGAAAAGATCCCGAATATTGAAGGGCAGCATATCACTTTTTTATATAAGCCATCCTTTGTTGATTTTGAGGATGCTGCAGGATGGGAGGCACAGATTGAATCCTTCTATTTCGACGGTAATGTTAAAGTGACCTGGCCGGAAAGCGATTGTCCGTTTGCCCTGCCGCTGTGTAATAATGCCTCCGTGATGACAGGGTTGGAGCAATATACTGACCTTGGCAATATTACAGATGATTCCGGAACCTGCTATTCCGGCACTGGCTCAGGAGGTTCAGTCTGGTACGCATTCAGTCCCTCCTCTGACGGGCCCCTTGATTTCACGATTTCACCTACTTCATCAACCGACTATGATTTTGTTCTCTGGGACATTACCAATGGCTGTGAAAGCGGAGTCAGGCAGCAACTTAGCTGTAATTACTCACTATATCATGGCCCAACAGGATTGCATAATTCGAACTGTGGTATTGTTGAAGGGGATGATACCGGTGACTGCACAACCGACAGTAAAGGCTCCAGTTATAATCGCTGGAACCGCAGGGTGAACGTACTTGCCAGTCATCGTTATGCCATCTGTGTTAATTTCTATTCCGGTTCAAATCACGGCTTCACACTCAGTTTTCAGCAACAGGCGGGTTCGGTCAGTATCGGGGACAATACTCCTCCGACTGTAGCCAACTCATGGACCCCTACTTGTGTTGCTCCTACCCTTATTCACATCCAGTTCAGCGAATGGGTTCAATGCAGCAGCATCCAGGGCAGCGATTTCACCCTCGCCGGATATACGTTCACCGTGGTTAACGACTATTGTAACAATGGCAGAACGATAGAGGTTGATCTCGCGGTGTCACCGGCCATGGTCAGCGGAAATTACACTATCAACATCGCAGGGATTCTGGATATGTGCGGAAATGTCATGAACTTCAACTACCCTATTACCATCGGAACTCCTGTGACAACCGACGCAGGGACGGATAAAGTAATATGTCGGTCTCCGGGATTCCTGGGTATTGGTTACACCTACTCCCCATCCAGCCAAACACTAACAGCAACCAGCGGAGGCGGCACACAATATGAGTGGAGCAACGGAATTCTGGGGGCCAGTACAATTGTCGCCCCAACCGCTACCACTACTTATACTGTTACGGTTTCCAACAGCGGATGTACGGCTACTGACCTTGTCACAGTCTGGGTGGAACATGCTTACGCAAATGCAGGGACAGACCAAACGATATGTCAGGGGGCATCTGCAACCCTGACCGGATCAGGAGCAGGGACAGTCAGCTGGGCATGGAGCACCGGCGGCTCACCGGTTGGGAATACTCAGTCAATTACAGTAACTCCTTCATCCAATCCCGCAACTTACACCTTAACAACAACCACGGCGCATGGATGCACACGTAATGATAATGTTGTCATCAACCTGGATCCCATTACCGCAGTGGCCAGCAATCAGAATCTGTGCACACCTTCAAGCGTTACCCTGGATGCCACGCCAAGCATCAATGAAGTAAGTTACAATTGGCAACTGGGCGGATCAGGCGGTGCTGTATTGGGCAGCGGAGCAACGCTGATTGTCAGTCCATCGACTACAACAACCTATTACCTTCAGACCACCAGTGCCTCCGGCTGCACTGCTTCAAGTCTGGTTTACGTCAACATTGCTGACTACGGAGCCATTACGTCATTCAACGGATCCGACTGTGATCCGAATACGCTGACTTTCACATCCACCCCTGCAGTTCCCGGCGCTACCTCTTATACCTTCACCTGGTATTCGGCCAGCGGCCTTGGAGGATCCTGTCCGGCCAACCCTACAGGCATGACCCAGGTAATGCAGGAGACCCTGTCAACAATGTATGACACGACCCTCCTGCCGTTACAGACTTTCGATGCATTCATCAACACATCAATCGGTGCAGGTTACAACGGGTGGAGTGAAGTGGCACAAACAGGCTCGGTCAACAACTGGGCATTTGGTGCTACTGCGCCTATCGCAACCCGGAGTCTTTGCGTCAGAAACGGAGCTGGAGCCTATAATGCTTACCTTAATACTGACGACTGCAATAAGATCGCCTACCTTTCAACACCCTTTAATGCTACAAGTTGTGATAATATCAGAGTTTCCTTCCGCTGGAAGTGTCAGGGACAAAGAGAATCATCATTGTTTGGATGCTTCTCCCCTGCAGCATCAGGCAACGATTACGGGAACATTGTTTATGCTCTTTCTAACCCATCAGATCCCGCATCCTGGGTGAGTTTCGGCGGCCCCTACCACAGCCAAAGCAGCACACAAACAGTAACCAACCTCCTGTTACCAGCAGCGGCTAACGGTCAGACATTCTACATAGGATTCAAATGGTATAATGACAATATTGCCGGAGGTTGCACATCGGTTAATCCTTTCATGGTGGATGATGTAACACTTGTGGCGACAAAACACAAGGTTCCGACCTCATCATACAACCCGCCTGCACTTGTTCCGCCCACAGATCAGACCTATGTGCTTTATGTTACACCGGTAGGCGGAACCTGCAACAACATCTCGAGCCTTGCTGCAAATTGCTACATCGCCGGATGTCCTGGCCCGCTTCCGGTCGAACTTCTGTCATTCAATGCATTCGCGCAAGGAGAGATCAACCAACTGGAATGGATCACTGCCTCTGAAACTGACAATGATTACTTTGATATTCAGCGTTCACAGGATGGTCAGCATTTCGAAGAAATTGGCCGAGTACAGGGAGCCGGAAACTCGGCCCACAATATCAGCTATTACTTTAAAGACCTGCAGCCTTTTGAAAAGTCGTTCTACCGCCTCAAGCAAACCGACTTCAACGGATCGACCAAGCTTTCATATACTGTCACTGTGATCAGAACTGCTGGTAACGGAGATTTCACCCTCTGGCCTGTCCCTGCTGCAAGTCATGTTCAGGTCAGTTTCAATAGTCCGAAAGCAGGAAATACGGTACTGGAGATTCTTGATCTGACAGGTCGCCTGGTCCTGCAACATGAACAGCCGGCAGAGGAAGGTCCGAACTCCATCTTTCTGGATCTGAGCGGACTGAAAGGTGGCATCTATTACATCAGAATATCAGGTAAAAATGATATGATTAAAAAACTCATAAAATACTAAGCGGAAATGGCCGGTATCTGCAGAAGGAGCAATAATGAGTAAAATTCCCTGCGGGATCGGGATAGTTAAGAAAAGTGATACAGAAGAGAAACATGGGCCCTGCGACTTTGCTGAGGGTTTTGGGGGAAGTCCCTGCATCGTCCGGGCCCTGTTTTCTTCACTTACAATAAAAAGGACAAACAAGGGCTCCGGCGACCGGTTGAAGTAAATTTTGGGGGAAATGCCTTCTCCGGTGCCGGCCCTGTTATTTTTCGCAGATGACATTCATGATGCTGTCAGCAAAATCAGACTTACTTTCGATTCAATTCATGACTCTTCAGTCACTGCCATTCTGCATTACAGCCCCCACAATCTCCAGGTCATTTGACCTGAATTGACCCTCTGAAGCACGCGTTTCGCGCCCGTACTATTGGATACGGATTACCGGCAACTTAACTTTACGGGGTAAACAAGCTAATAACACCCCCGTTATGAAGATCAAACATAAAATTCTGATCCTGCTGGGCTCTGCATTTTTATGCATTGCTCTCCTGGTATTCGGGTACCTGTACTTCCAGAATGCGGAAGGAGAAATTTACCGCAGATCGAAGATGACCAGCGACCGCCAGATCGTGGAGAAGGTCATGAAATTCAAGCAGGAAGCCTATATGCGCCCTGTTGAAGACAACAGTGCGTGGGATGAAATGGTAGACTTCATTGATTCCCGCGACAGTACCTGGGCAGAGCAAAACCTCGGAGCAATCGTCAACCATTATCAGATGAGCAGTCTCTCTGTTTATGATACTGATGGACAAATCATATATGGTTTGGGCGACAGCCTGCACCCTTTGAGTATATGGAGCCCCGGTCAGGTAAGACAAATGATGGAGGGTAAAAAATTCGGCCATGCTTTTATGAGGCGGGAAGGCGTCCTTCACGAATTGTTCTGTGCCGGAATTTTCCATGTTACAGATGTCAGCAGAGAAGGCATTCCTCATGGTTTTATGCTTTGTGATAAAATCTGGGATGCGGATTACATTCAGGAAATTGCGGGGGCGACCGGTTTTCAGTTAACCCTTCAAACGGAACAGTCTGAAAATGGGTCAAACAACACAGAATCCCATAGCATTAACTTTCCTCTTCACGATATTGACGGGCAGGAAATCTCCTCGATAAACTTCTTCAAGGAAGACCATCATGCTGATCTCCTGCAAAGTCTCCAGGATAATGGTTTTTACGGCATACTGGTGATCATTCTTCTGCTTGTCATAATAACCGCCTTTACCCACAGATGGTTTTCGATGCCGTTTGAGATCATCAGCAACGGACTGTCAAAAGGAAACGGGAAAGAGCTGATCCGGCTGACCAGGAGAAGTGATGAATTCGGTACTTTGGCGCGGATGATCAGTGATTACGGGAATCAGAAACTCGCTTTGATCAAAGAAGTTGAAAACAAGACCAGGCTTGCGGATGCTTTGCAGGAAGCGAACAACTTTTCAGCAAAATTATATAATGTAATCCCCAGTGCAATTTTCACTGTGGATTCATCAAGGAAAATCACCACTTGGAACCATAAGGCTGAAACCATTACCGGATATAAGGCCGCTGATGTGATCGGCAGGAAGTGCCTGGAATTTGCAAACGAGCCCTGTACTCAGAACTGCGGATTATTCAATCCAAAAAACCAAGAGCCGATCTTCAAACGGGAATGCACGATCAGGCATAAAGACGGCAGGGAGATCATCATCATGAAGAACGCAGAAATTCTGAGAGATCCGGCAGGAAGAATCATTTGCGGTATTGAGAGCTTCGAAGATATAACGGTAGACAAACAACATGAGGAGGCCATAAGGGCAGCCAAGGAAGAGGCCGAAAGAGCCAACCTGGCCAAGTCAGAATTTCTGGCCATGATGAGTCACGAGATCAGAACCCCTCTCAATGCGGTGATCGGAATGTCGGAGCTGCTCCTGACCACAAAACTTAATGCCACCCAAACTGAGTACCTTGAGGCTATACAGAATTCAGGATACACCCTGCTGGATACGATCAACGATGTTCTGGACTTCTCCAAGATCGAATCATGCAAACTGAAAATTGAGTACACCCGGGTTCAGTTAAGGGAGTTGATCGAAAAGTGTGTCGAGATCATGAATGTAAAAGCACACCAGAAGAAGATCGAACTGCTCATGAATATTGATCCTGATCTGCCGGAATGGGTGATCGGTGACCCTGTCAGGATCCGTCAGGTACTGATCAACCTGATCAGCAACGCCATAAAATTCACTGAAGAGGGAGAGATCTGCATTGAAGCGCGGCAATTGGAAAACAATCAGCCGGGCCCCTGTCACCGTCCGGTCATATTCACCGTCAGGGACACCGGTATGGGAATTCCTGATACCAAACAGCAGTTGATCTTTCATAGTTTTGAACAGGCTGACCGGTCAATCACACGCAGGTACGGAGGGAGCGGACTGGGTCTGAGCATATCAAAAAGTCTGGTAGAGATGATGGGTGGCCGGATCTGGGTTGAGAGTGAAGTCGGTGTCGGATCCAAATTCCACTTTGTGCTACCATTAAAAATGGAAACCTCCGAAGTAGAAGAGCAAAACAGTCAGAGCAGCCGCATCCGGCACATTGTTGTGGTGGACGATAACGAAACCAATCTGAAGATTATGGAAAGGATGCTGGAATACCGGGGTATTCCATGCAGTCTGACCCCTCAGCCTGAAAATGCCATCCGTTTGATGGAGCAGCTCAAAAAAGACGGAAAGTCAGTTGATGCTGTTATCATTGATATGCATATGCCCGGAATGAACGGCCTGATGCTGGCGGAAGCGATACACAGACAGTATCCTGAGCAGGGACCACGGGTTCTCATGTTCTCATCAATTGAGAAAGATCTGATCGAGAAAGAAGGGGATGTCCGTTTGGTGGATCACTTCCTGACCAAACCCGTGAAGATGAAGGAGTTTTTCGATCTTCTCGATTTACTTGAGGGAAGAACACAGCGAAAAAAACAGAAACCGGCCATCACATCTGAATCTGTGGAAGTATTGAAAGGAATACATATTCTGATCGCTGAGGACAATGAACTGAACATGAAACTGATCACCAGCCTGGTGAAGCAGAGCGGTGCCACCGTGGAGGAAGCGGCCGATGGTCTGCAGGCCGTTGAGATATTTAAGACCCGCATTCCCGATATTATTCTGATGGATGTCCATATGCCCGATATGGATGGTTTTGAGGCATGCAAACAAATCAGAAGCCTGGAAAAGGATGGTGAACGGGTTCCCATCATTGCTCTTACAGCCAGTGCCATGAGTGGCGACCGGGAAAAATGCCTTGCCGCCGGCATGGATGAATACCTCAGTAAGCCTTTCCGCAGAGAAGAAATCATTTCGAAAATCACGGAGTTGATCCGGCAGGGTGACATCGCCGCTGTGCTTGAAACGGAGGGCAAAAAATATGAAACAGGAGATACAGTGGTTTTTGACCTGGCAGCGTTTACTGATGTTTGCAACAACAACGCAGAACTCATGAATGAACTGCTTGATTACTTTGTACGGACAGCTCCGGGGCATCTGACTTTAATGGAGCAGGCTTCATTATCCGGAGAAATGGAGAAAGTACGCTTTCATGCCCATACGCTGAAGGGGATGAGCGGCAATATCCGGGCTCTGAGATTGCGCCAATTGGCTGAAGAGATAGAAATGGCCGCCTCGCAGCACGAGGCTAGAGCGATCAGTGAGGCCATGACGGAGATCCGTCAGGCCTTCAATACTTTCAGTGAGCAATTAAGGTTAAGAAATACAGGCTGAACCACCTGTGGAAATGCGGCAAATGACTGCTGGGAGGAGGCTCACCCAGTGTTTAGTTTTACGTCAAACTCTAAAACTGACACCTTATGAACTCCCGACTTTCACCCCGGAACAGGCTGAGAACAGGCCTGAAACTCAGTCTTGGTAAAAAGATCCTGATCGGAATTGGCATCTTTGTTTTTCTTGCCGGAATTGGGCTTGTCATTTTTCTGACCAGCGGACCGGCTAAGAAAAGCCAGGCAGAAGTACAGACGAATAATGAACCTTCTTCCAACAATGCGCATTTCGATGCCTCTCCCGGAAGCTACATTGATTTCGGTGCTGCGGCCAATGCCACCTGCTTTCCTGACCTGGTTAACAGCCGTTACCTGACCATCACCATGTGGGTCAAATGGGAGGACAAGAGCGCAGCAGGTGTGAGCGGGTGGGCTAATCTTTTTACCCTGAATGACTCCACAGGAAATGGCGACAACGGGGTTTTCTGGGTTCAGCATAATGATGACAATACCCGCTTTGAATTCGCATTGACAACCACAGGCAGTGGCCGTCAATTCATTTACAGCAACACCGTACCTGCCGAAGGTCAGTGGTATCATCTGGCCTGCGTTTATGATGGCAACCCCAGTCGCAAGAGAATGATGATCTATGTCAATGGTGTTCTGGAAGCAACAAAAAACAACATTTCAGGGACCATCGCAGGGTTTTCACCCAGCACACGGCTCAATATGGGAAGGTGGAGCAATCCGCAGAACAATTTCCGCCATTTTAACGGTAATCTTGATGAGGTTTCCATATGGAAGGTTGCACTTACCGCTTCACAGGTTGCCGGCATGATGTCGAATCCGGAAAGCGTTACCGGAAATTCCTATAACAGCAATGGCCTGATCTCCTATTGGAATTTTGATGACATGACGGCCAACAGCCTCGGACCCTGTATCAATAACGGCCTGCCGGGAAGCGGCGTTGCTTTGCCTGTGGAACTGATCAGTTTTGCGGGCCAGAAATCAGGCCGTGCTGTGAACCTGCATTGGGCCACTGCCTCAGAACACAATAACTACTATTTCTTCGTAGAAAGGTCACCGGATATGATCAATTTTGAAGAAATCGGAGGTGTTTATGGTGCGGGGGAGAGTAATACACTGAGGCAATACACCCTGAGTGACGACAGTCCCGCTGAAGGAATGAATTACTACCGCCTGCGGCAGATTGATTATGACGGAAAGTTCACTTACAGTCACGTAATTGTTGTTAATATGAGCGGAGGAGAGATGGGTGATGCAGGCAGTCTGAATGCGGGACCTAACCCTTTTTCTGACCGGCTCTATCTGAATTACACCGCCAACAGCAGCGGTCCCGTATACATTCAGATGTTCAACACTTCCGGCATGCTTCTGCGCGAAGAAGAGGCTCATGCCCTCGAAGGCAGCAACACGCTCATGCTTGAGACGCTGAACAACTTGCAGGAAGGACACTACCTGGTTTGCATCCGCCAGAATCAGTCCAGGACACCATGCGTAAAAGTAATCAAAGCGGGATAACGGCATTTTATTCGGAGAACATCAGATCCTCACCCAGGATCTCGGGGCCATCGCTGATCAGGATGGCCCTTTCCACGACTGCTTTCAGCTCTCTGACATTGCCCGGCCATGGATGCCTGAGTAAGCGTTCCCAGGCCGAGCGGTGAAATACCTTTGGTACCTGCGTAGCCTCAGCGTAATACGCTTTCAGGAAGTGCTCAGCCAATATGATCACATCATTCCCTCTATCGCGCAGGGGAGGCAGATGGATCAGGAAGCCCTGCACCCTGTAGTACAGATCTTCGCGAAACCGGCCTTCCCTCACCATTTTTCCGAGATTCCGGTTGGTGGCCAGGAGAATCCTGATATCGACCGGCAATTCTTTATTGCTTCCCAGACGTGTGATTGTCTTCTCCTGCAAAACCCTCAATAGTTTGGTCTGAAGCATCAGGTCCATATCCCCGATCTCATCCAGGAAAATGGTTCCCTGATCCGCTTCTTCAAACTTTCCGAAACGCCGCGAATCCGCACCGGTGAAGGCTCCTTTCTCATGCCCGAAAAGCTCACTCTCCACCAGGTCCGACGGAATGGCTGACACATTCACCGCCACAAAAGGCTTTTTACTGCGGTTCGAATTCTTGTGGATGGCCTGTGCAACCAGTTCCTTCCCCGTCCCGCTCTCCCCGGTGATCAGGGTCAGAAGATCTGTTCGCTCCACTTTTTGTATGAGCTTCAGCACCCGCATCATTTCCGGACTCTCTCCTACCAGACGCTCGTACTTTTCGCGCCTGACGACCAGACCCTTTAATTGCTGCAGTTCATTCCTCAGCCCGATCTCTTTTACGATCTGATCCACCGCATGCCGAAACTCAACAAATGCATTCTGGTTCTTCACGATATAATGCCTTGCCCCCAGACGATATACCTCCACAACCACTGAAACATCATCCTGTCCCGAGAAATAGATCACGTGGTTTTCAAGCCCGCCGGATTTCATGGCCTTCAGAATATCCAGTCCCCTTGCGTCCGGAAGGTTGTGATCAAGAGTAACAATATCGAAACCCTCCTCCTTGTGATCCAGAAAAGATATTGCTGTCTGAAACCACTCCACGGCAAAGGTTTCCGGGTCGAGGTGCTGTAAAATCAGCTTGTAATGGATCATATCGTCTTCAACGACGGCGACCCTGATTTTTTCAGGTAATTCCATATCTACATCTTTTGAAATGCGGTGATCAAAGGATAAAGTAATCCGGCAATCATTAGCAATGTAATAACGGGACGATTAATATTCTGCCATTTGTAATTTTTTCGCATGATGGCCTGCAAGGCATGATTGATCCCCGAAAGAAGAAAGAAAAGCAGAAAGATCAGCATCACGGTCATATCTGCATAGAAGCCCCAATTCAGAAAATACACTGTACATGCCACAACAGACATTGAAATCATAGCAAGAGCAGATTGTTTCTGATAGTTGCTGCCTTCCTCATAACCTTTGGCCCGGGCCGATTGCCTGCCCATCAATAAGCCCTCCAGACCTGAAATTCCGGCCACTGCACAGACCAGCAGCGGGCTCATCACATGAATCTGAAGCACAGGATCGTAACTTTCCTTTCCAAAACCCAGGAAATAGCCCATAAAAAAGGCCAGACATACCATCAGTATTCTGATCATGTCGATCATGTTCGATATCATAGGGAAGATTTTGTGATTAACAATTCGTAAGTTTATTTCCGCCGGTTAAAGTACGCTGATGACTCCCCCCTCCGAAAGGGTCTTTTGACCTGTCGGGACACGATTTTTAACTTGCATACCGGAAAACCATCTGAATAATAATTTGTGTACCTTTAGTACCCAATTTCTGACGCCTATGCTACGATCTGCGGTCATTATTTTCAGTCTCTGTCTGCTTTTTTCTGTGGGGCAGCGTGTTCACGCACAAAAAGATAACCATCCGATCGGGGCACGTTCAGCCGCTATGGGTAATGCAAGTGTGACCTTTGATGACTTCTGGTCAATTCATAACAACCAGGCCGGGATGGCTTTCTATAATGAAATGGCCGCCGGTATTTACGGGGAAAACCGCTTTTTGATGAAAGAGCTTACACAGGGGGCCTTTGGCTTTGTGCTGCCGGTAAAAAAAGCGGGCGTCTTCGGAGTGACTTACAATTACTTCGGATATCAGTTATACAATGAATCAAAGGTCGGACTGGCCTATGCCATGGCTTTTGGTGAGCGCCTGTCTGCCGGTGTGCAATTGGATTATCTGAGAACACATATCGCGGAAGACTATGGCAATGCCAATATCTTCACCTTCGAAATCGGCCTCAGGGCAATCATTATCAAGAATCTGGTCTTTGGGGTGCATGTGTTCAATCCCATACACGCAAAAGTATCCAAACTCGGGACAGACCGTGTACCGGTGATCTTCAGGGCGGGACTCTCATACAGCTTCACCGACAAAGCGGTTGTGGCCATAGAAACCGAGAAAAACATCAATGAAAAGGCTCAGTTCAGAGCGGGGGTGGAATACCACCTGGCCAAACCGGTTTACCTCCGGGCGGGTATCGGCACCAGTCCGTTCACCAACAGTTTCGGAATAGGACTTGAATTCGGGAATTTTAAAGCAGATATCAGTGCCAGCCGGCACCAGGTGCTCGGCTTCAGCCCGCAGATCAGTATGATGTATGCCTTCAGAAAAAAAGCCGAATAAGATGAAATCAACGACAGAATTTCTGAGGTCATTCATCCTGCCTGTCATCTTCCTGCTGATGACTATGCCACTGATGGCGCAGGATCCTGACGAACCGGTGAAGGAGGATGACAACGAGCAGAAAATTGAAAATATTGCCACCCAGACCGACGGAGATCTGGACTACTCGGATCTGCTTCAGGAACTCGACTACTACACCAGGCATAAAATCAACCTGAACACTGCAAAAGCGGAGGATCTTCAAAATTTATATATGCTGAATGAAGTGCAGATCAGCAACCTCATCACACACATTCAAAAAAACGGCAAACTCCTGTCTGTATATGAACTTCAGGCTGTGGATGGTTTCGATGTGGCCACCATCAATGCCATACTTCCTTACGTAAGGGTCAGCAACGAAGGGGCCACACGCTTCAATTTCAGGGATGCCCTTCAGTACAGCGACCATGACCTGTTCATCCGCTATCAGCGTGTGCTGGAACAACAGGAGGGTTACAGCCCCATTTCAGACTCTGCACTGGCTCTCAGTCCGAACTCACGCTACCTTGGAAGTCCCGACAAGGTTTACATGCGTTACCGTTATAAATTTTTCAACAAGATCAGCATCGGTTTGACTGCGGAAAAAGACGCGGGCGAGCAGTTTTTCAGGGGAGCTCAGAAATATGGGTTTGACTTTTATTCAGCCCATCTCATGGTCAATAACCTGAGTATTTTTAAAAGCATTGTTTTGGGTGATTATCATGCCCAGTTCGGACAGGGGCTGACTTTCTGGACGGGGATGGGTTTTGGTAAATCATCCGATGTGATCAATATTAAAAAAATGCCCATGGGCCTCAGACCATTCACGTCTGTTGATGAAAGGAACTTCCTCAGGGGCGGGGCCATGACTATGAACTTCAAAGGTTTTGAACTTACGGCTTTCTATTCCAACAAAAAAGTGGACGGAAACATCGCAGATGTGGACAGTGTATCGGGAGAAGTTCTGTATATCACTTCCATCCAGGAAACCGGTCTGCATTCCACCCCATCGGAAGCCGAAGACCGCAAGGCGATCGGAGAACAGATCATGGGTGGGCATCTGGCTTACCGTAACAGAAGACTTAATATAGGAATCACAGGTGTTTACGATGTATACACCACCGAACTCAACAAAGAACTTCAATTGTACAATCAGTTTGACTTCACCGGGAAAAGAAATACCAATTTCGGACTGGATTTCAGCTATGTGATCCGCAACATGAATTTCTTCGGAGAAATATCGCGAAGTTGGAACGGCGGGATGGCCGGTATTGGAGGGGTAATGATGAGCCTTGATCCCCATGTTTCACTGTCGTTGCTTTACAGGAACTACCAGAAGGATTACCAGGCCATGTATTCCAACGCTTTTGCAGAGGGAAGCCGAAACAACAATGAAGAAGGCATTTTCACCGGGCTGACCCTGAAATTCAATCCTAAATGGAACCTTGCGGCTTATGCTGATTATTTCCGCTTCAACTGGCTGAGATACAGGGTAGATGCACCCTCCGTGGGGCAGGATTATATGGCCCAGCTGGTGTATAAGCCCAACAAAAAAATGGAAATGTACCTGAAATACCGCTATGAGCAAAAAGCACAAAACAACACGGATGAGGACAATCTGATTGACTATCCCGAACGACTGATAAAACACAGCATCAGATATAATCTCTCGTGTCAGGTCAGCCCGGCCATCACCTTGAAAAGCAGGGTGGAATACCTGACCTATCATCAGGGAGAAGAACCGAAAGAACACGGTTTTGTCGTGTATCAGGACATCCGCTATAAACCCGAAAAACTGCCCTTCTCCCTGTCAGCACGCTATGCACTTTTTCAGACCGACAGTTATGACGCACGCCTGTATGCTTACGAGAACGATGTTCTGTACGCCTACAGCATTCCGGCCTATTATTATAAAGGAAGCCGTTTTTACCTCATGGCCAAGATCAAACTGCACCGTCATCTTGATTTCTGGGTCAGGTATGCGATCACCACATACAGCAACCAGGATGTCATCGGATCCGGCCTGACGGAAATACAGGGCAATCACAAATCGGAGATTAAAGCACAGTTAAGGCTTAAGTTCTGATCCTTACTTTTTAACACCTTCTTCGTAGCGCCCGGCAAACTTTAGGCATCTTTTAACAGATGACGTGAAAATGCTTATTTGCATAACCGGAATGTTTTCTTATTTTTGCACACCTTCACGAAATTTTATAATTCAATCAATACTCACCTAAACGACTAGTTATGTTGAAAAATCATCCCAAAGGATTATTGGTAGCCTTCTTCACGAATATGGGTGAACGATTTGGCTTCTACACCATGATGGCCATTCTTGTTATGTTCTTGCAGGCCCGTTATGGACTGGATGCTGACTCGGCAGGAAGTATTTATTCCTGGTTCTATTTTGCTATTTATGCTCTTGCCCTGATCGGGGGTATGCTGGCTGACTGGACAAAAAAATACAAATCGGTAATCTTCATCGGCCAGGTGGTCATGTTCGCTGGATACTTTTTAATTGCAATTCCCGGTTCAGAATTATGGGTTTCCATTACCGCTCTGATGATCATCGCTCTTGGAAATGGCCTTTTCAAAGGGAATTTGCAAGCAGTTGTCGGGCAAATGTACGATGATGACAAGTACAAGAAATTCAGAGACAGCGCTTTCATGATCTTTTATATGGGGATCAATATCGGAGCCTTCTTCGCTCCATTTGTTGCAAAAGGAATAAAAGAGTTCTGGTTAACCCGGAATGGATACATTGAGAACGCTAATCTTCCTTCACTTTGTCATCAGCATCTTGAAGGCACTTTAAAAAATGTAGATCAATTCAAGGAATATGCGAATGCTGCAATTATTCCAAACGGTGGAAAATCAGCCGCGAATTTGGATGTCTTTGCTGCAGATTACATTGATGTATTTGCAGCCGGTTTCAACTACGCCTTCGCTATCGCAGCAGGAGCCATGATCTTGTCATTGATTATTTATTTGATCTTCAATAAACGCCTTCCTTCAAAATATAAGTTAGCGAAAGTAGCTAGGGAAAGCTCACCTGCTGCCACTGAAACTAAGCCCGCATTTAATTGGGCGAAAAACATTAGGTACATAGTCATTTCGGCGGTTTTAATGGCCGTTGTTGCCCTACTGTTCTTAGTTTGGGATATGTTTACCGACATTAAAGACATCAATTATAAACTTGGCTTAGCAGTAGGTTTATTTGTTGGCTTTGTATCCCTCATTTTTCAGGTTTCAACTAAAGAAGAGAAACCCCGGGTGGTTGCATTGACACTTGTCTTTGTCGTGGTGATTTTCTTCTGGATGTCGTTCCATCAAAACGGATTAACATTAACCATGTTTGCACGTGATTATACGAATCAATATGTTGGCCCATATACCAACCTATTCTTCAACATTTGGTCCATCTTATCTGTGATTGCAGCCATTGCCGGATGCGCGATGATTTTTTTCACGAAGAATACCTGGTCAAGAATTATTGGCGCTGCAGGATTTCTTGGATTCGGTTATCTGAGTTACTATTTCGCCTCAACTTATGGCGCTTCAAATTTGATTTCACCGGAAGTCTTTCAATCATTCAACCCATTGTTCATTGTGGCATTAACACCATTGGTAATGGGTATTTTCAGTTGGCTGGCCAAGAAGGGAAAAGAGCCCTCATCCCCACGTAAGATCGGAATTGGGATGGTGATTGCTGCATTCGGTTTTGTGTTGGTTCTCTTCTGTTCCATGGGACTTGTTTCTCCGAGCGATATGGCCGGAGCTGCAGTTGCTGAAACCGAAAGAGTCTCTCCATATTGGCTCATGAGTTCATACTTAATTCTCACCATTGCTGAACTCTTCTTAAGTCCGATCGGCCTTTCTTTCGTTGCCAAGGTTGCTCCTCAACGTTTCCAGGGCTTGATGCAAGGAGGTTGGTTATTAGCGACTGCCATTGGAAACAAATTTCTTTTTGTCGGCAGCGTTCTTTGGGGGAAAGTTGAACTGTATATACTGTGGGGCATCTTCATTATTTGTTGTATCCTGGCGGCAGTTTTCATTTTCTCAATCATGAAGCGACTCGAAAGGGTCACAAAATAAAAAAAGTAAGGCTGCCTCATTCAGGCAGCCTTCTTTTTTTACTATTTCGTCTGAATCTTAATATCATCAGGCTCGGGAGCGGAGGACTCCTTAACCTTTTTTCTTGTAAAAATGCGATGATGCAATAACATGCGGTGCGACAGAAAAATCATTGCAAAAATGTCATGAAGGTGTTAATTTTACCGCCGAAAACCAAACCACATGAACCTTCACGAATACCAGGGTAAGATCCTCTTACGTAAATACGGTGTAAAAGTGCCTGAGGGCATCCTTGCATCCACTCCATATGAGGCCGAAAGGGCAGCGCAGACACTTCACGACGCGACACACACAGACCGTTATGCAGTAAAAGCACAGGTGCATGCCGGTGGACGGGGAAAGGGAGGCGGGGTAAAAATTGCCAAATCCGTTGAAGAAGCCAGACACTTCGCCAAGGAGATCATCGGAATGATGCTGGTGACCCCACAGACCAAAAAAGAGGGCAAGCTGGTACGCAAGGTCTTGATCGAGCAAAACATTTACTACCCCGGAGAATTTCCGATCAGGGAATTCTACATGAGCCTGCTGCTTGACAGAAACCGCGGAAGACATATGCTGGTGTATTCACCCAAAGGAGGCATGGATATCGAAAAAGTTGCCGAAGAAAGTCCTGAGTTTATTTTCAGGGAAGAGATCGTTCCGGGCATCGGTATTCAGTCGTTCCAGTGCCGTAAGGTAGCATTTAACCTGGGGCTTGAAGGTGCAGCTTATAAAGAGATCCAGCAGTTCGTCACCAACCTTTATGCTGCCTTTATCGGCAGCGATGCCTCATTGTTCGAGATCAACCCTGTGATCAAGACTTCAGACAACCAGATCTACGCTGCGGACGCCAAGGTAGTAGCCGACAACAATGCACTGTTCCGCCACCCCGGAATTGCTGAGATGCGCGATCTGGAAGAAGAGGATCCCTCAGAAGTTGAAGCCGGAAAATTCGGACTGAACTTCATCAAGCTTGACGGTAATGTGGGCTGCATGGTGAACGGTGCCGGACTGGCCATGGCTACGATGGACATCATCAAACTCTCCGGCGGTGAACCTGCCAACTTTCTTGATGTGGGAGGCTCTGCCAATGCCAAGCGGGTGGAAGAAGCATTCCGCATCATTCTGAGCGATCATAACGTAAAGGCCATCCTCATCAATATTTTCGGGGGAATTGTGAGATGCGACCGTGTGGCGACCGGTATCGTGGATGCTTACAAATCCATAGGAGAAATCCGGGTGCCCATCATTGTCAGACTGCAGGGCACCAATGCAGAGGAAGCTAAAAAGATCCTGGATGAATCAGGACTGAAGATCTTACCCGCCACATTACTTGAAGAGGCCGCACGACTGGTTACAGAAGTGATCAGGTAAATCAGTTTACGCCCTGATCGAGCTTT
>CALGYY010000163.1 GCA_937934705.1 uncultured Bacteroidota bacterium | reverse complement strand
AGTTCAGTATTTCATTGCTTTACTTTTGTCGCGCCAAAAGTAACAAAAGCGCTTTCAAAGGACTTCTGGACAAGAGCGGATTGTATGACAAGCTCCGCGAGCTGGAATTAAAGTTACCCTGATCTGCCATCGGAATTGCACATTTGCAATCGGAGCATATTTAGCACGTTCAGGCCGACAAAAGAAACTCATCATCGCCGCATCGGGTAAAAAACGGGATTACATTGATAGTTTGTTTGAAAAATTAGATCCACCTGGTGTTAAAATCAGGCGCATTGCATAATCTGGGTTGATTAGTTGAGGGTCAGGGGCAAAGATAGAGGTTTGGAAGAAACAAGAAAAAAGAAACAAGAAACAAGGAAGAGACAAGAAACAAGAAAAAACAAGATACAGGGAAGAAGATGTCCTTGCCTGACCAGGGTTGACTGTTTTCCAACTTCATCACCGGCCGGGATCTTTGATCAGAAGAACATCGTTCTCCGCCGGACACTGATCGTTTTGGTATAGGGCAGGTCGCGGATGGCAATTTTACGGTATGGGGTCGCATTGCATCCTTCGACCGATTTTATATAGAAAATGGTATCGTTCATGAACAGCAGTTCAGCACCAATTGTCGTTTTCTCTAAAAGCGTATGGTACCAAAGCAACTGACCCCCGGTGCTGATCTCTGAAATCCCCAATCCCTGCTTACCCTGCTGGACTTGCATGATACCTGCCGGCTCAATGACACCGCTGGTATGGTAGAGATAGATTTTTTTCCCGCACCGGGTAAAGCGTGGATTCAAATGCTCTGTATTGTCATCCGGGGCAGTCGCAACAGGGTTGAGCACGGCCAAGCTGTCGGTCATTTCACCTATCGGGATGCTGCTATATAGTATCCTCCGTGGTCCAGAAAATGCAAACAGAACCAGCTGGCTTTCCGGGATATAATAAACAGCCGGTTGCCCGAGATACGAACTGTTGTAGATATGCCTACACCGGAAAACCCCTTGCTTCGATACCAGGTCGAAACAATCGGCATTGAGGTATTCATAGGATCCGTCTTGTAAAGCGCTGATCCAGCAAACGAAAAATTTGTTATCGCGGATGCAGAAAGAAACGGGTGTCCCTTTTAAAAGCAGTGACCGCCGGACATCCAGGGTGTCCCGGATGGTGTCGGTGGCCGATGCAACAGAAATATAAACGGTAGTATCATTCCAATGCCGCTGTTGATAGGGCCGCATACAACGTGAAAAGGTAACCGTAAATCCTTCCTGCTGAAATTGCATGAATTCAAGCCTTGCATCCCAGTCGCTCCCTGTGAAAGCACAAAGGGAGTCCATCTTTCTGGTTACTTCCTGCTGTTGTCCAGCGGGGACATCCGTCGAATAAAGGTTGATTTCCCTATGATCATAAGAACATGAAGGGAGGATACTGCCCGACAGGATCATGATGATCATGGTGATGGTAGTGTTTGTTTTTAATTTCATGGAATATCATTGGTTGTCGCAAAATTAGCTAAAAAGAGCGAAAATCGGTAAGCGGGGTTTATTCTTTGCGAATAAAGACTGACAGAGGTATAGCGATTAGGAATCTGATCAAGCAATGAAAATACCCTGGTTTGGTGCTAATTGACTATATTTTAACGGTATATAGATATTTTTTATAGTTCTCTGCATAATCCGGGATAATGCTTTAATATCATATACTTTCGTTTCGGGTGTAAATCACAAATATTCAGACGATAAGACCTGAAAAATCTTAATGATGCGTTAATGATATCCAAAAAAGTGCGGCTGGTATCCAAAATATTATAATTTAGCGACCGCAAGCCAGAAATAATTAACTGAACGTTTAATCAGCAAAAAGTATCAGGATGAAAAGATTAGTAATTCTATTATTGGGATGTGCCCTGTGGGTGAATACTGCATTAAGGGCGGATGAGGGGATGTGGCTGCCGGTTCTGCTGGGCGAATATGCCGAAGCGGAAATGCAGCGGCTCGGAATGAAAATCACCGCCGACGACATCTACAACATCAACAAACCCAGTCTGAAAGATGCTATTGTGCTGTTTGGCAGCGGCTGTACGGGAACCATCATTTCGGATCAGGGTTTATTACTGACCAACCACCATTGCGGTTTGGGGGCGATACAATCACACTCCAATGTTGAACATAACTATCTGAACAACGGATTCTGGGCTCAGAATCACAATGAGGAATTGCCCAATGCCGGTCTCAAGGTGACCATTCTGGTGAGAATGGAAGATGTCACCGACAAGGTTCTGAATGGTGTGATTGAAAACATGGATACTTACCAGCGTCAGGCACTGATTGATGGCAATATTCTGGCGCTTGAAAGAGCGGCCATGGAAGGCAACCATTATGAAGCCAAGGTAAAACCATTTTTTCACGGGAATCAGTATTTTCTGATCGTCTCCGAAGTTTTCTCTGACATTCGCATGGTGGGTGTCCCGCCCAACCGCATCGGATATTTCGGCGGGGATACCGACAACTGGATCTGGCCCCGGCATACCGGGGATTTCGCGATATTCAGGATATATTCTGATCAAAACAACCAGCCTGCAGATTATGCTGCTACCAACGTTCCCTATAAGCCGAAAAAGCATTGTAAGATCAGTACCAAGGGCGTTAAGGAAGGTGACTTCACTTTTATCTTCGGATACCCTGGTATCACCCAGCAATATCTCACTTCGTGGGGAGTGGAGATGGTTGCAGCCATCGAGAACCCGGCCATGATCAGGATCAGGGAAAAAAGGATGGATATCATGAGCAGGTACATGAAAGACAGCAAGTTCACCACTATACAGTACACGACCAAGTACCACGGCGTTTCCAATTACTGGAAAAAGATGATCGGTGAAACGCATGGTGTTAAGCGCATGGATGCCATCAACAAAAAGCGCGAGCTCGAAAAGCAGTTCAGCGCCTGGGTCAATTCAGATGAGGAAAGGAAAAAGAAATACGGAAGCCTGATGAAGGATTTTGAAGAAGCCTATGCCAAAGCAGTCCCCCTGAATCTTGCCTTCGATTACCTCTATGAGGCAGGTATTGGCGTAGAGCTCGTTAAATATGCCTACACTTTCACCAAATTATCTGACCTGAGCAAAAAGGCCAATGTTACTGATAAAGAAGTGAAGGATATGGTTGAGCAATTCAAAAATGCCGCCCGTTCATATTTTAAGAATTACAACACTGGTCTTGATCGTGATGTGATGGCCGCACTTTTCAGGATCTGGTTCATGAACCTCGACCCGGCCTGGCAACCAGAGATTATTTACACCAACGGCCACAAAAACAAAGGTGATTTCAACAAATTCGCTGATCATATTTTTTCAAGTTCTTTTCTGAGTACTGAGGAAAAAACCCTTGCTTTCCTTGACAAGTACACCATCAAAGAAGTGAAGAAACTGGATGCCGACCCGGCTTTTAAGCTGGCCAAAGAGATTTACGGATTTTATTTTAAGAAGATCTATCCGGAACTTTCCCTGGTAGAATCCCATATCGAGGAGTTATACAAAACATATATGAAAGCGCTGATGGAAATGCAGCCGCAGAAAGAATTCTACCCGGATGCCAACAGCACCATGCGCGTTGCATTTGGAACCGTGGGCGGCTTTGTTCCCCGCGACGGACTGAACTACAACTACTTCACCACCATCGAAGGCGTATTGGAGAAAGAAGACAGCCTGGTACACGATTATGAAGTGGACGACAAGCTTAAGGAACTGGTGAGAACTAAAAATTACGGACGCTGGGCAGATAAGGACGGAACAGTGCATGTGGCGTTTATTGCCTCCAATCATACATCGGGAGGTAATTCCGGAAGTCCTGTGCTGGATGCCAACGGGCACCTCTTAGGAGTCAACTTCGACCGCGTCTGGGAAGGAACCATGAGCGACATCATCTTTGATCCCAAACAATGCAGGAATATCACGCTTGATATCCGTTACGTTTTGTTCATCATCGACAAATACGCGGAAGCCGATTATCTGATTGAGGAAATGGATCTTGACTGACATACAGAAACAAAAAAGAAAACGCTGCGTTTGGAAAGACGCAGCGTTTTCTTTTTCCCGAGAGGACATTCTCAGATATCGATCTCAGCACCCACACCCGCAGCAGATGCCTTTTCGTAAACCAGGCGGGCGGTTGCCACATCCTGTATGGCCAGTCCGTTCGATTTGAACAGGGTGATCATCTCCCTGTTTTGCCTGCCTGTTTTTCTTGAGGTGATAATTTCACCCAGATCCGCATAATAGTGATCTTCAGTAATTGCTCCTTCACTGATCGGGATCAGAAGATCGCCCGCTTCACCAAAACAGGCCTCACGTGAATCCCCTATAAAAAGCGAACGTTTCACAATATCGGTGTCCAGTTCCCTTTGTCCGGGACTGTGACTGCCTATGCCGTTGATATGGGTGCCCGGTTTGACATCCTTCCCTGAAAAAATGGGATCTGAGGCCGAGGTTGCTGCACAAATGATATCAGCATCCAGAATTTCCGCGGGTTTGGCAGCAATCCTTATTTCCATATCCAGCATGGCCGACATTTCCTTGCAGAAGGTTTGTGCCGATTGCTCTGAGATATCATAAACCAGTGCTCCCCTAAGGTCACGTGCTTCCTTCATGGCCCACAGTTGCATACGGGCCTGCATACCCGAGCCGAAGATACCGGCCAACTGCCCTTTATCTTCCCGGGCCAGATAAGAGGTGGCTACACCACTGGCTGCTCCCGTCCGCACTGCAGTCAGGTAGCCGCCATCCATAATACAGATCACCTCCCCCGTTTCAGGATCCTGGAGAAGTACCTTACCAATGGTTGTCGGTAATTTGTGTTTTGTTGGATTGTCTTTGTACACAGTGACAACCTTACAGGCGAGGGCCTGCATTTTTTGAAGGTAGGCCGGCATGTACAGCGCCAGGCCATCAGGAGGGCGAATGCCGATCCTCAGGGGAAGCACCGCAGTCCCTTCGGCAAGTTCAATAAATGCTTTTTCAACTGCAGCCATGCAATCACGCATGTTCAGAACGGACATCACGTCCTGTCGGGTTAGTATCCTTACCATAGAATTTTTTTTTCAATGATACGAAAATATTCCGGATTTCCGCCGAATCGACTTCCATCCTGAGCCCGTTCATGCGGAATAGGCAGGGAAAATACCAATACTTCTCGCGTTTACAATAATTCTGTTATACTTTTGTCCGGAACTCAACAATCGTTTAAGGGATGAAAAAAAGTCTGAACATCAAGGGTGCGCCTCAACCAATCGGGCCTTACAGCCAGGCTGTTCTGGTCAATAATATGCTGTTTATTTCCGGACAGGTCCACATCGATCCGGTAACAAATGTGATCATGGACGGTGATATCCGTTCGCTGACCATCAGGGTGATGGAAAACCTCAGGAGTCTGCTGGCTGAAGCGGGTATGGATTTCTCCCATGTAGTCAAGACCAGCATTTTTCTGGCTGATATGAATGATTTCAGTGTGGTGAACGAAACTTACGCCACATACTTCAGCACACAATTCCCGGCCCGTGAGACCATACAGGCTGCTTATCTGCCCAAAGGCTGCAAGGTAGAGATCTCTGCGATTGCGGTTAAAGACTGATCAGAGTCCTGCATTCTTCCACTTGTTGAAATTCAGGTTAACCCCGGTCATCAGGATCAGGGGCTGATGCTGCACATCGGGGCGGTTCGAGGCAGGAACGGATAGACCCGCCTGAATAAACAATTTTACCCATTTATAACCAACACGAACAGTGAGCGCAGGTTCGAAGAAAAGCGAATGGGTGTATTGAAGGTTCATTCCCGTGGTTTTTACATTGGCAAAGCTCACATAAGAAGGGAGTGTGCAGTGCATTGGGAATGTACAGGGGGCGACAGGATCCCAGCATCACAGCAATGACTGCCGGAGCGCATAAGGTCATAATAAATGACTTTCTCATAAATAAATGTTTAGGATTACTGTATGTAAAAATAAGTAAACCTTCGATTGCATCCGGGGAGATTAACATTTGTTGTTAAGCTTCATCATAGCACGAGCCATCTGAAGAAACAGCCTCCAGAAGGATATGTATAAGGGATCCCTCATCGGAAACCCTTTAAAAAATCGCCGGAAATTCTTACTTTTGCAAAAAAAGCAGCATTCATTCATGGATACAATTTACATTACGGGTACCGGGATCATTTCTGCCATCGGAAGAAACACGGAAGAAGTCCTGCAGTCGTTGCTTGAAAACCGGTCCGGCATTGGCCCCATCACCCATTTGGAAACCATCCACAAAGGAGTTTTACCGGTGGGGGAAGTTAAAATGACCGATGAGGAGCTGATGGCATACCTGGAAATTCAATCTTCGCCATCAGTTATTACCAGAACAAGCTTACTGGGCATGGTTGCAAGCAGGGAAGCGGTCCGAAATGCCGGGCTTCATCCCGGGGACTGTCGTTCGGCTCTGGTTTCAGCTACATCGGTTGGCGGGATGGATCACAGCGAAGGTTTTTTCGACCTTTATTATAAAGACCAGCATAAAGGCAGGCTGAGGGAAGTCGTTGCACATGATTGCGGAGAAAGCACCGAACGGATGGCCATTGACCTGGGCATCACCGGTATGGTGAGCACGATCAGCACCGCCTGTTCTTCATCAGTCAATTCCATTATTTACGGTGCGAAGCTCATCCGTAACGGTCTGGCCGATATCGTTGTGGCAGGTGGTTCCGATGCGCTGACCCGCTTCACGATCAACGGATTCAATACTCTGATGATACTCGACAAACAGCCCTGCAGGCCTTTTGACGACACGCGTGCCGGTTTGAACCTTGGTGAAGGGGCCGGTTTTATTGTGTTGGAATCAGCCCGTTTTGCAGAAGCCCGGGGTGCAAAGCCCATCGGCAGACTTCTGGGTTATGCCAATGCCAATGACGCCTACCATCAGACGGCCTCCTCTCCCGACGGTTTTGGTGCCACCAAAGCGATGCGAACAGCATTAGAGATGAGCGGGCTGAAAAACGAGGAAATTGATTATATCAATGTACACGGAACCGGCACACAGAATAACGATCTTTCTGAAGGAACGGCCATGCGTAACATCTTTGGCGAAAATATCCCAAAGTTCAGCAGTACCAAGCCCTTTACGGGACATACCCTGGGTGCTGCCGGCGGTGTTGAAGCGGTATTGTCATTACTCTCGATCCGGCACGGATTGATCTATCCCAACCTGAACTTCAGCACCCCGATGAATGAGCTGGGACTTGTCCCCAATATTCAACTGATCAAAGGGGCAAAGATCAGGAATGTTCTCAGTAATTCTTTTGGCTTTGGCGGAAATAACTCCACCGCAATTTTTTCGGCAGTTTAAAGAGACCTATTTATGAAAGCATATATCAGGACCAGCGCCGCGATCAGCCCGCAGGCCAGTTTCGACGGAGGATTGTTCAGCGGAGACCTCAGGACTCAGGATGGTGAATGGCTGAAAGCCCTTGAGCCGGAATATAAAGAATACATCAATCCCGGACTCAGCAGGCGCATGAGCCGCATTGTAAAAATGGGTGTTGCAGCAGCAACACGCTGCCTGAAAGACGCCGGAGTGGACATCCCGGATGCCATAATCACAGGAACCGGGCTCGGATGCATGGAAGATACCGGTAATTTCCTGACGAGTATCATCAACAACCAGGAGCAGTTTCTCACCCCGACGGCATTTATTCAGTCGACCCACAACACCATTGCAGGACAAATTGCATTGATGCTGAAATGCAACAATTACAATTTCGCCTATGTCCACCGCGGATTCTCTTTTGAAAGTGCATTGCTTGACGCGATGATGATGATAAATCAGAAGGAATGCCGGCAGATCCTGATCGGAGGAATTGACGAGATAACATCTGATTACTGGAATGTTACCCGGCGCATGGGCATGTGGAAAAACAGCATTCCTGCTCCGGACAGCCTTTTCGGCTCAAAGTCCCGCGGAACTGTAGCCGGAGAAGGTGCCTCCTTTTTTCTGTTGCAGGGGGAAGCCGGTGATGCCATGGCTGAAGTTTCCGGTGTTGATATGATCTTCAGGCCGTCGGGTCCTGAGGTGATCGATGAGAGAATCAGGACTTTTCTGGAATCGCAGGGGATCAGTGCTGAGGAGCTGGATCTGGTCATCACCGGAATGAACGGTTGGCCGCTACACGACCGCTGGTACCGCGAATCGGAAAAAGGCGTTCTCAAAGACTTACCATTGGCGGGCTTCAAGCATTGGTCGGGCGAATACATGACAGCCTCTTCATTTGCCCTTTGGCTTGCGGCCAATGTCATCAGCCAGGAGAAAGTTCCTGAAGGAATGATGATCCACGGCCAAAGCCCGGGGAAACCGAA
>CALGYY010000162.1 GCA_937934705.1 uncultured Bacteroidota bacterium | reverse complement strand
CCGTTTGCCTCACAAAGGGCAGGCAGTGGAATTAAATGCGTCTAAACTTTAAGCTTTTTATACCTGATCCTTTTCGGGCCTTCATCCCCCAGTCGTTTCTTGCGGTTCTCCTCATATTCTGAATAAGCCCCCTCGAAAAAGTAAACCTCCGAATTCCCTTCGAATGCCAGAATATGCGTGGCTACCCTGTCAAGGAACCAGCGATCGTGGGAAATAATGACCGCGCAGCCTGCAAAACTCTCAAGCCCTTCCTCCAGCGCCCTGAGGGTATTGACATCAATATCATTGGTCGGCTCATCGAGCAGCAGAACATTGGCTTCCTGCCGCAGGGTAAGTGCCAGATGAAGGCGATTTCTTTCCCCGCCCGACAGTACCCCCGTTTTCTTTCCCTGATCGGCTCCGCTGAAATTGAAGCGGGAAACATAAGCCCGGCTGTTCATGGTGCGACTTCCCAGGATGATGTTTTCATTCCCCTGACTGATCACCTCCCAAACAGATTTCTCCGGATCAATTTCCACATGCTGTTGATCCACATAAGCCAGTTTAACGGTTTCCCCTACGCGGAATTCTCCGCTGTCGGGTTTATCAAGGCCCATGATCAGCCTGAATAAGGTGGTCTTTCCGGCCCCGTTTGGCCCAATGATCCCTACGATCCCTGCAGGCGGAAGGGAGAAATTCAGGTTCTCAAACAAGAGCTTGTCTCCAAACGCTTTTGAAACGGATTTGGCTTCGATAACCACATTCCCCAGGCGCGGACCGTTGGGAATGAAAATCTCCAGCTTTTCTTCCTTCTGCCTGCTGTCTTCGTTCAGCATGCGTTCATAAGCGCCCAGACGTGCTTTTGATTTTGCATGTCTTGCCCGCGGTGCCATACGCACCCACTCAAGTTCCCGCTCCAGTGTTTTCCTGCGTTTTGATTCCGACTTTTCTTCCATCTCCAGCCGCTTGGTTTTCTGCTCCAGCCAGGAGGAGTAATTTCCTTTCCATGGGATGCCCTCACCACGGTCAAGCTCCAGTATCCATCCCGCAACATTATCCAGGAAGTAACGGTCGTGCGTCACAGCAATCACGGTTCCTTTGTATTGTTGCAAGTGTTGTTCAAGCCAGTCCACAGATTCAGCATCCAGGTGGTTGGTCGGCTCGTCGAGCAAGAGGATGTCAGGCTCCTGTAACAGAAGGCGGCACAAAGCAACGCGGCGCCGCTCCCCTCCTGAACACACAGATACCATGGTGTCGCCGTCGGGACAACGCAAGGCATCCATGGCGCGTTCCAGCTTATTATCCAGTTCCCAGGCATCGTGCTGCTCAATCAGTTCAGTAAGGCGGCCCTGACGCTCAATCAGCTTGTTCATCTCATCATCACTCATGGGTTCGCTGAAACGATTGTTCACTTCCTCATATTCCTTCAGCAGGTCAACCACTTCCTGTACCCCTTCCTGAACAATTTCCTTCACCGTTTTGCTGTCGTCCAGTTCCGGCTCCTGCAGCAGTATCCCTACGGAATACCCCGGAGAAAAAACCACCTCGCCCTGGAATGATTTTTCCAGACCGGCAATGATCTTCAGCAGGGTGGATTTACCGGATCCGTTGAGTCCGATCACCCCGATCTTGGCCCCGTAATAAAAGGAAAGATAAATGTCTTTCAGTACCTGTTTCGATGGGGGAAAGATCTTACTGACATTCACCATCGAAAAGATGATCTTTTTATCGTCGCTCATGAATGATTTTTTTTCAAAAGTAATACTTTGTCAGAAGAAGAATTGCATTGAGGATGCATTATGATGCCCGTGAAATACTTATTATTTTTGCTTCCAGTTGATCCTGATCACCTCACCTTTGCGGATCAGCAGCAGCGATTCCTCCCGGTGTAAGCCTTGCGCATAAACAGCAAGATTCACACAAACAAGACCATCACCGTAAGCGGTCGTAACCGTACGCGAAGTCAGCATTTCATCATTGAACAGGGGATCCCTGACGATGATCTCATTTCCCGAAATTTCAGCCAGAAAGCTGCGGCCTTTCCAGGTGATCATTTGCAACCTCTTACCTTCATAAGGTAATGCGGAAATCACTTCAATCCAGCTATAATTGAAAATCCTCCTGTCAGATGAGCCTGTGTCGTAGATACCTAATGCCATGATGTCCTGATCCATCGAAGGATAGTCAGTCACCACGGGTAAGAGGGCAGGATCTTCAATTCGCTGCAGCTCACTGCGCAATGCATCATGCGCCAGGCTGGACAGTATCATGTATGCACCCTCCTCCTCGTATACGGTATTTGCACAGCAGGCGTTGGCAAAATGGCAGATCCCGGAATTCTTGTCCAGAAAATACACCGTCCCGCCCCATTCTCCCTTGCAGTCGGCGTAAACGAGATAGGTTTCGTTATCATAAAGTTTTGTTTTTCCTTCCCATTGGTATTTCATAGGACTGAGAAGCCATTGTTTGCCGTTGTAAACAAACAGCATCCCTCCGGAAACCGCATGCAACTGGCCGTTCAAAAGTAAATGGGAGTCAAATTTCATGGTGTTCAGCGCCTTCTCAAACTTGCGGTCAGGTGTCAGTTCAGGAAGCATATAACAAGCAAAACGTCCCGTGCTGAACAGCGTAACAAGTCTTCCCTCATAAATCACCGAATAGGAAAGCGGATAAATGTTCTTTCCTTCCTTATGCTTCAGGAACACATCTTTTTCATTGAGCCCGAGTGAACGTGAGGCAAATTTGATCCGGAAGCCCCCGGATTCATACCTCATGAAAGAGGAGGTGTCACTTTTTATTTCGATACGCGAACGCAGGGCCGACATCAGGCTGTCAAAGTCATGCGTTTGCCCCCGGCCGTCAGTGTACAGGAAAAGGATCAGTATTCCGAAGATCAGATTTCTCATTCCACTTTCTTTTTTCTCATCAGGTTGGTGGCACAGAGATAACCGCTGTAAATGGCTCCTGAAAATCCCCCGCCGGTCTTCCCCCAGGCGGAGGCAAAGTGCAGGTTCTTAGGAAGTGCTGATGTATCAGTTGCAGGATGAGCGGGAGTTTGCGCAAAGCCGTAAACAGCGCCTCCGGGATTCAGGGTATAGCGTTTCAGTGTCCGGGGTGTGCCCAGTTCGTAATAGGTAATGCATTCCGAAATCCCGGGGATGAGCTTCTCAAGTCTTGCGATCAGTGTTTTCGCGACTTCTTCTTTTTTCTTACGATAATCAGCCTCGTTCAGATTTTCCCAGGCTGACAATGCATCGATGGTGCAGATCACGCCTGTACTTTTACCGGCAGGAGCCAGGCACGAGTTTATCTGCCCGTAATCAATAAAGGTATAGATCCTCTTTTCGAAGCCATTTTTAGTGTTCGGAAGAATATCCTTTGTGGTCCGGATCTCTTCATCATAGACAAAGGTGGAATAGTGCCGGTGTCCCAGTTCTTCCGGTTTGCGATTAAAGCCCAGGTACAGACTGAGAAGGGAAATGCCTGATTGCTGTGAGCTGACGGCCTGTCTGATGGCATCTCTGAACGGCTCCGGCAGAAGTTCTGCTGCGGCAGGCATGGCATTGTTGCAGATGATCTCATCAGCAAATGCTTCGAAAGTTTCTGCCTTATCTTTTTTCAGATTGATAAAGCGGACACCGCTGACCGTATGGCTTTCCGTCAGAATAGCTGTGACTTCATGGTTAAGCATGACTTCGCCGCCCTTGTTTCGTATATAGGATGCCAGATGATCTGAAAGTTTTTGAGATCCGCCTTTGATATAACTCGCTCCTCCGGAGAAGAATTTTCCCTGAGAGATGGTGTAATAGGCCAGTGAAAGCTGATAGGGATCATCATGATAATAACCCAGATTTCCCAGCAGAACAAGCTTAAGATCCTCATTACGGATATTGGAATCGAGAAATTCACCCAGACTGATATCGGCCTGGTCAGCCTCCGCGTTTTTGTTTTTTGGCTTCAGCAATTGTCCGAAATAGGCATTGATCCCTTCAATTTCATCCGGAAAGATGGCCGAGAGCCGCTCTTTTGCCAATGACGGATCGTGAGGTATACACACGTCCACCCTCCCGTTCACAAAGCGGTAAAAATCGGGCAGGGGGAGGAAAGTCACTTCCCGGAATACCTCCAGATCGCTGAATATCCTGCTTTTGATATCACCGGGAGCAGGACCGTACATCTCGTGAAGACCCACCTCAATGGTGAATTCTCCCCTCTGAAAAGTGGTCGCGTATCCGCCGGGACGATCATGACGTTCAAGCACCAGCACCTTTTTGCCTTCCCGGGCGAGTTTGGCGCCGGCCGTGAGTCCGCCCAGCCCGCTTCCGATAATGATAATGTCGTATTTCATTTAAAAAGAATAATTTTTCAGGAACCCTCTTCTTCGATCGGATAGCGTTTAAACTCGCGGTTCCGGTCGAACAGATAGCGGTAAGTGATGTAATGTTTTACGGGAACGCACCCGACAGCGATGAAGATCTTACGCATCTTGGGATTGAAATCCGCCACCCATGAAAATTCAATTTCGGTATAATGTGATTTGCGTTTGAAAACCTCCTGAAGGTTAGCAATGAAGGCAGATTCGATGCCACGGTTCTGGTACTGTGGAATCACACCCATCAGCAATGCCTTGGCCCGGGTCATGGTTTTTCTTTTTTTCAGCCACACAAATTTCAGCATGCTGAAAAGGTCAAGTTTACCGTTCAGGTGTTTCAGGATCTGGTTCAGATCAGGGAACATCAGGAAAATGGCTATCGGCTTTTCTTCAAAATAGGCAATCCAGATGAACTCTTCGTCAACAATGGGCCGGGCCTTCTTAAGCGTAGCCCTGATGTAGGCCGGATCAAGAGGCTCAAAGTGTTTTTTGAAAGAAGCCCAGGCTTCATTGAATACCTGCGCAAAATCATTCGTGTATTTTTCTTCTTCTTTCCAGGTGAAATGCCTGAAAGCATAGCCGGGTTTTTTCAGGATACGCTCAGCAATCAAACTCAGCCTCTCAGGCAATGGTTTGGTGATATCAAGATGGAAGCCTTCCATTTTATAATATACCTGAAAGCCATAGGCCTCAAAAAAGTCCTGGTAGTAAGGCTGATTGTAAGGAACCTCGAAGGAGGGGTGGGTGAAGCCATCCACGAGCAGGCCCCAGTATTTGTCGGTCTCACCGAAATTAACAGGCCCGTCCATAGCTTCCATGCCCTGCTCAAGGAGCCATGCCCTGGCCGTATCAAAAAGCAGAAATGCAGCTTCCTGATCCTGTATGCACTCAAAGAATCCGATACCCCCGGTGGGCTGTTCGTAGGAGTGAGACATCTGATGGTCCACAAAGGCTGCGATCCGGCCGATGAGCTTCTTTTGCGGATCACGCAATACCCATCTTTCGACCAGGCCATGTTTGAAATAGGTGTTCTTTAAAGGATCAAAAATGCCCTTTATGTCCTGATCCAGGGGACACACCCAGGTGTCGTGCCCCTTGTACACGGCCCTGGCCGTATCCAGAAACATCTTTTCAGTCCGCCGCCCGCTTACTTTCAGCAATTCCCAGCCCTTATGCTTCATTCCCGGTGCTTTATTTCTTATATATTTGAGATATAATATCTTTATATTTGTTGTGGATGAATTGTCGTTTCAGTTTCAGCGTGGGTGATAACTCACCGCTGGCCGGTGTCCACTCTTCCTTAACCAGCCTGAAGCGGTTCAGTCGTTCCGGTGGACTGAGCCGCTGATTCAGTTTTTCAACTTCGAGGGAGAAAAAGGATTGCACCTCAGCATGCTGAATCAGTTCTGAATGCCCCTCGAGAGAAAGCTGACGGGCTTTTTTCCAGTCATCAAAATACTGAAAGTTGGGGGAAATCAGGGCACTGGCAAATTTTTCATGTTCACCGAATACCATGATCTGATCAATGATGGGAGACTCCTTGAAGATGTTTTCAATGATCTGAGGAGCAATGAATTTTCCGTTCGAAAGTTTGAATATCTCCTTCTTCCGGTCAGTCACCACAAGAAATTTCCCCTCCTCAAAATGTCCGATGTCTCCTGTTTTGAACCACCCTTCTTCATCAAATGCCTGGGCTGTCATTTCGGGATCCTTGAAATATCCGGGTGTTACGTTGGGCCCTTTGCAAAGGATCTCTCCGTCTGAAGCGATTTTCACCTCAACATTGTCAATCAGCATGCCCACGGAACCCAGCATGACCCTGCCTTTTTCCGTGCGGTTGATACTGATGATGGGAGAGGTCTCCGTAAGCCCGTACATATTGATGATCTTAATGCCTGCTGCCCAGAAAATACGCTCAAGCCTGGTCTGCAGACTGGCACCCCCGCAACCGGCAATTCTTACCCGGCCACCGAGAGCCTTGCGCCATTTGCTGAATACCAGTTTATCAGCAATTTTCAGTTTCAGTTCATACCACCCGCCGTTGGCTCCGTGCGGATTGTACCTCAGTCCCAGGGAAACCGCCCAAAAGAAGATCTTTTTTTTTCATCCCCTCAAGCTTATTGCCCTTGGAAATGATCACATCATAGAACTTCTCCAGTACCCTGGGAACCGCATCAAAGCCGTCGGGCCTGATCTCTGCCATATTGGCGGCAATCGTTCCCATGGATTCAGCGTAATAGATACTGCTGCCGCTGTACTGTGTCTGGTAGTTACCCAGGCGGCCTCCCACGTGACACAGCGGAAGAATGCTGAGATAGCGGTCATCGGGCGTAAGCCTGAATACGTCCGCGGCCGAAATGAAATTGCTGACCAGGTTGCGGTGGGTCAGCATTACACCCTTGGCCCTGCCCGTGGTTCCTGATGTGTAGATCAGGGTGGCGATATCTTCAGGAAGGATTTCCCGCTTTAATTTTTCGAGTGATTCCCTGTGTTTTTCAGCATTCGCCTGCCCCATATCAGTGATCTTGCTCCAGTGCATCACCCCCTCAATCTGATCAAATGAATAAACCGGAACCGCCCGGCCGTTAAGACTTGCAGCGGGTGAAACCACAGAAAAGAGTTTTTTGTCAGAAACCAGAATCAGAACGGCTTCACTGTGTTCCACAATGTACTGATACTCCTCCGTACTCAGTGATGTGAATACCGGCACATGGATCATGCCCGCCATGGCCATACCCATATCCGCGAAATTCCACTCCGGACGGTTGTTGGAAACCGTGATGATTTTATCGCCCTTGCGCAGCCCCATTTCCATCAGTCCGTAACTGAATCTGTGGGCCAAATCAGAATAATCATTACTGCTGTAATGTATCCATTGCCCCTGCTGCTTGCAGCATAATGCAGTATCTTTCTGAAATAAGTTCTGGTAACGTTCCAGCAGATCAAAAGTCCGTTCTACTTTCATAGAGTTGTGGATTTAGCAGAATTATTCTGACACCGGTTGTTCTGCCGGGTCGCTTATATTCGTAAAGCGGCCGCAAGTTAAGGAATATCCCTCCGGTACAGCACATCTTAAGCGTTTTTCCTGTATGAATTCATTTCATTAAATCATCAGAGCAACAATCTTTTCAAGACAGACCGCATCTGTATCATCAAATGCTGCCGGCTGGTCACTGTCGACGTCGAGCACGCCCAGAACATGACCATACGCATCACGAAACGGAACCACTATTTCGGAACGCGAGCGGGAGTCACAGGCAATATGTCCCGGAAACTGATGCACATCCTCCACTACTATGGTCTCATTCCGCTCCACACCGGCCCAGCAAACCCCTTTGCCCTTTTCCAGGATCTGACAGGCCAGAGGCCCCTGGTAAGGTCCAACAACCAGTTCACCTTCAACAAGCCGGTAGAAACCGCACCAGAAATAGGTGTCGAATTTGTGATACAGCACGGCGCTAAGCGTTGCCATCCGGGCTACAGGATCATGGCTCTTTTTAAGCAGCTCTTCAAGCTGAACAAGGATGCGTTCATATCGCCCCTCTTTTTGTTTTTGATTCATAATGATATCTCTTAAGAATAAATTAGATATACTGCCATTTGAACTCCGTTCCAAGGTATTGCTGCGGAATACCCTTCATGGCCTCGCCGGCATCAGCGAATTCCTCATCCTGCATAACGTTCCATCCTGCATCGCAAAGGAATAGGTAAACTTTCCCATCACCGGTGTATCTGGCAATAGCCATAGCATGGATATCAACCGTTTTTTCCTTTGATGAAAGTTTTCCGAAAGGAATCGTTTCAGAAACAGCATAACAGATCACCGCGGCTCCGTCAAGATGGCTGGGGGGGCATGTAATCATCGCTGGTGGCAGATATTAATCCTTATTGAAGCAGGGTGACTGACCCCACGTATTTGTGCCAGATGTTGTTGTTGTCGGCGAGGATGACCAGCACTGTGTACACTCCCTGGGGCTGCACCTTATCATCGTCGTTGGTGGTCCCGTCCCAGCCCTCCATAATATCTGTACTCGTAAATAGCAGCTTTCCCCATCTGTCGTAGATGTACATATTGAACTGGTCGGGATCGATTCCGGTGCCTTTTACGTAGAAAATGTCGTTGATACCGTCTTCATTCGGACTGAAAGCATTGGGCGGGAAAAATGTATAGCTGTCGCTGATGGTGACCGTGGCGCTGGCGGTATCATAGCACCCCCACTCATTGAATACCCACTGATAGACCAGGTAGGTTCCTGTATCCTGGAAATTATGGAAAGGGTATTGTTCCGTGGAAACTGTCCCGTCGCCAAAAGCCCAGCTCCACGAAGTTCCTCCTTCTGACTGGTCGATGAAGTGAATGGTCGACTCGGTAATGGGCGTGATGTATGGATCAGGGAAAAAGCCGGCTTCCGGCTCCGGATAAACGGTCACCGTAACAGCATTGTATTCCACATCCACACATCCGAAAGCCGAAACAGCAGTCAGTGTTACGGAAAACGTTCCCGGGCTCAGGTATGTGTGTTCCGGCATCGCCTGATTCGAGGTATCCCCGTCACCGAAGTCCCAGTGGAAATGATCACCCATGACGGAGGCATTGGGGAAAATGACGCTGAAGGGAGCACAACCGGCCAGAGAATCCACGCCGGCATCAGCAATCGGGAGGGGATAAACAGTAATGTCAATACTTTCAGTGGCGGTACATCCTGCTATGCTTCCTGCAGTTACGGTCACTGTATATTGCCCGCTTCCGCTGAAAGTATGGGAAGGGCTTACCGCAGTTGAAGTGTCCCCATCCCCGAAGTCCCAGAAATAGCTGTTCGCGAAAGCGGAAGTATTGAGGAAGAAAACAGTCAGCGGTTCGCAACCACTCAGCGCGGAAGCCTGGATGTTCAGTACAGGAAGAGGCGTTACTTCCATTTCCAGAGAATCGGATGCCGTACATCCGCTCACAGGATCCGTGTAAGTGTAGGTAAGCATAAAAGTCCCCGTGCCGCTGACTGAAGGATTGAAGAGCCCCTGAACCGCATTGGTGATTCCTGTTCCCGACCAGCTTCCCCCGGCAGGGTTGCCGTTCACATAAAAGGGTACAGCATTGATACAAACTTCCTGATCAGGCCCTGCATTCACAGCAGGCAAGGCTACGACCGTTACCAGCACGGTATCATGATCAATACAGTTCACCGGTCCGTAAGCGTAAACGAGCGTATATGTTCCCGGTACCGGAACCGTGAATAATCCTCCTGAAGAAACGTAAAGCCCCGTCCAGGAGCCTCCGGCAGGTTGTCCGATCATTTGCACCTGACCGGCATCCACGCAGACTGAGGTGTCATTTCCGGCGAAAGCTACAGGATCGGGAATCACATCTGCATGCAGGGTGTCGTTGTTCGTGCAGCCGTTAGGGGAGGTGTAGGAGTAAACAAGGTCGAAGCTTCCCACACCCACCGAGGCCGGTGTGAAAAGTCCGCCCGGGCTTATGCCGGGTCCGCTCCAGCTGCCTCCTGCCGGAGAAAATCCGCTTAACTGATAAGGTGCGTTGCTTTCACAGAATATCTGATCCGGTCCGGCATTCACCACCGGCAGGTTCAGTACAGTAACAGTCGCGGTAACAGAATCCATACAACCGTCAAATGAAGTCCCCGTCAGTGTTATGGTATAGGTGCCGGCCTGCTGATATACATATGGCGGCTCAAAAAGGAGTGAAGTTCCCCCGTCACCAAAATCCCAGGAGGTGCCGGTGATGTTGGTGGAGTTGTTTGTGATGTTCAATGGCTGGCCCAGGCATACCGTTGCGGGAAGGCTGAAAGCCACCGCAGGCGGCGGAAATACGGTGATGGTCGCCCAGGCCGTATCAAAACTGCAGACGTTGTTGACAGCAAGTGAAATCGTGTAAGTTCCCGGATTCGTAAATGTATGGGTGGGACTTTCAAGTGATGATATATTGCCGTCTCCGAAATTCCAGTAGTTGTTGTTGGTGATTCCATTGCCTGTGCTGTAGTTGGTGAAATCAACGGTCAGCGGGCCGCATCCCCATTGCGGATTGGTATTGAAGAAAGCATTGATGGGATTGGCCTGTATCAGCAGGTTGTGCGACATGGTATCACTTCCGCAGACATTGTAGGCGATCAGGGTAATGGTGTAATTGGTATCGTTCTGTCCTGAAGTGAAGTCATGCGTAAAATAGGGAAGATTGGTCGTGTCAGTGGTTCCGTCGCCGAAATCCCAGAAAAAACTCTGGGGAAGTCCAGTCGTGAGGTTTGATATACCCACCGTTACCATACTGCAACCGGTGAGTACACTGGTTCCGAAATCCGCATGCGGCGGATAGGTGACCCGCACTGAATCTGTCGCCGATGAACTGCCGCACATATTTGTGACTGTCATCAAAATGTAATATGTGGTATCCGTATAAAGATACATATCGAACAGTACCGGTCCGGGATGCTGCGCGGTATCCGTGAGTCCGTTGCCGAAATTCCACGACCATGTTGCATAATCCGCGGATGAAGTATTGGTGAAACTGACCAGTAAGGGGCCGCAACCGCTTGAAGGGGCAAGGCTGATGACAGCTTGTGGCGGTGCGATCACCTCAATACTGCTGATGAGTGTGTCAGTACATCCTGCTGCTGAAGTGGCAATGAGGCTGACCGGGTAGATCCCCGCTGTAGTATAAGTGTGAGATGGAGAAACGATGCTGCTGGTCTGTGTATCTCCGAAGTCCCACTGGTAGCCCGTGGCACCGGAAGAAGTATTCAGGAAGGTGACGGGGGTATTGACACAAATCAGGCTGTCGTGACTGAAAGCAGCAACAGGCAAAGGATGAACGGTCATTACAAGCGATGCGCTGTCGGTACATCCCGTGGCGGGTGCGGTATAGGTGTAAGTCAGTATCCAGTTTCCTGCACCTGCAGCTGCGGGATCGAAAGTGCCATTGGCCGGGTTGATAATACCGCTGCCGGCCCATGTTCCGCCCACCGGGCTTCCCCCGCTGAGATCATAGGGATTCAGATCGATGCAGTGCTGCAGATTCGGTCCTGCCGAAACTATAGGTAATGCTTCCACGGTCACCACCATGGTGTCCATGCTGAGGCAGGTCCCGGATCCGTAAGAATACACGAGCTGATAGATGCCGGTTTGTGATGGCACGAAGATCCCGCCGGAAGTTACGTAAGCGGAACCGCTCCAGCTTCCGCCCGCGGGAACGGCCATGCACTGGAACTGCGGACCTCCGTAGCAAACCGAAGTGTCGTTTCCGGCAATGGCCAGTGCCGGGTCAACCACGGTCATCACTGCCGAATCGGCATTAATACAGCCGTTGCCGTCAATCAGGGTGTACCAGAGGGTGTGGATACCGGCACCGGCGAGGCCCGGTGTGAACACACCTCCGGGCGTGACCCCCGTTCCGCTCCAGCTTCCTCCGGCAGGGCTGTAGCCGGTCAGCGTAAAAGGAATCATCTGATTGCACAGCAATTGGTCGCTTCCGGCATCAACAGGGGTGAGCGGAAAAACCGTCATATTCTTTGAGGAAGAATCCGTGCAGCCCGTCACAGGATCATCATAATGGTAAACCAGCACATGGGTTCCGGCGCCTGCAATCGCCGGGTCGAAGGTTCCGTTCATGGCATCCGTAATACCTGTCCCCGTCCAGTAACCACCGGCGGGAGCAGCACCTCCGATGTTGAATGGTGCAATGTTGATGCACACCGACTGTGCGTTGCCCGCATTTACAATCGGCAATGCATGAACGGTGATTTCTTTAATGTCGCTCGTCATACAGGTTCCGCTTCCCCAGGTATAAGTCAGAGTGTAGGTTCCGGGAGCAGAAGGACTGAAAAGTCCTCCCGGGGTCACCAGCGGTGACCCGCTCCACGTGCCGCCCGCAGGAGTTGCCGTAAGACTGATAGCCGCACTCAGATGACAGACCGCGGTATCGTTTCCTGCATTGGCCGGGGTGGGATTGATCACCGTCACCATCAGGCTGTCGTAAGCCGTGCAGGAGTTCACGTCAGTGTAAGTGTAGATCAGGGTGAAGCTTCCCACGCCGGGAATGCCCGGTGTAAAGACGCCTCCGGGGCTGACCCCGGGGCCTGACCAGGTGCCGCCCGCGGGACTGTATCCCGTGAGTGTTTCAGGGATCATCTGGTCACAGAGCGTCAGGGGAGGTCCGGCCTCAACAACAGGTAAAGGATAAACGGTAATGGTTTTTCCGGCACTGTTGGAGCAGCCGCTGATGGTGTCGGTGAAGGAATAAGTCAGTATGAATGTGCCGGGACCGGCTGTCACCGGATCGAAGGTGCCGTTAACGGGATCAGTGATTCCGGTTCCAGCCCATAATCCTCCGGCTGGACTTGCACCAAAAAGATTAAAGGGCGGGGTGCTGATACACAGCGATTGCGAAGCTCCGGCGGAGACCGGCGGCAGGCTCACGACATCAATCACCATGGTGTCGCTGGTGATGCAGGTCCCGGCTCCGTAAGTGTAGATCAGGCTGTGGCTGCCGATGGCTGAAGGAACAAACACCCCTCCGGGGGTCACAAACGCAGAACCGCTCCACGTGCCTCCTGCCGGCAGACCGCTCAGATTAAGAGGTGCACTGTTATGGCAAATGCTGGTGTCGTTGCCTGCGTTGGCAAGGGTAGGACTGATGACCGTTATCACGACGCTGTCGGCAGCACTGCAACTGTTGCCGTCAGTATAGGAATAGTACAAGGTGAAGTTTCCGGTGCCGGTAAGTCCCGGTGTAAAAATGCCGGCAGGTGTTACGCCCGGACCGCTCCAGAGGCCGCCTGCAGGACTGTAACCTGTGAGTATATGCGGGATCATCTGGTCGCACAAGGTGACCGGTAAACCGGCATCTACAGCCGGAAGGGGATAAATCGTCAGCGTGGCAGAGGCAGATGCACTGCAATTCAGGGCGCCTGCATCCGAAACACTGATGGTGTAAGTAGTGGTCGTGGCCGGGCTTACGGTGATACTGCCTGAGGTATCCCCCGTATTCCAGTTCAGCAGATAGGGCGGGCTGCCACCAAGAACCACGGCCGTGAGTGTTGCGCTGTCACCAAGGCATACGGCAGCATTGTTCACCGAGACCGTGGGTGGTTCAAGCACACTTACTACACCGCTGCCGGAAGCAGTGCAGTGTGCCGGTGAACCCTCACTCACTGTAACCGTATAGGTGGTGGTGATCAGGGGTGACACGTTGATGGAATCCGCATTACCTCCGATGTTCCAGGTGAAGGTGTAGGGAGGACTGCCGCCTGACGGAAGGGCGGTGAGGGTGGCCGTTTCTCCCCCGCAGATGGTATCACTGGTCACCGTCACCGAAGGTAAAGGATGGACGGTGACTGTTGCCATGGCAGATGCCGTACAATGGGTCGGGCTGTTATCTGAAACCGTAAGGGTGTAAGTTGTTGTTCCCGCAGGGGAGACAGTGATCCCCGGTGTTGCATCCCCGGTATTCCACGAATAGGTGTACGGAGCGGTACCTCCGGAAGGCGTGGCTGTAAGTGTGACCGATGCCCCATCACAAATGTCAGGATTGTTAACGCTGACAAGCGGGTTTGGGTAAACAGTTACCGTTGCGCTGGCTGATGCCGTGCAGGCGGGTGTTCCTGAATTGCTCACCGTAACGGTATAGGTGGTAGTGCTTCCTGGACTTACGCTGATTGATGAAGTTGTATCCCCTGTATTCCATTGATAGGTAAAGGGCGGAATGCCCCCGTTCACTATGGCGTTCAAACCCGCTGAAGATCCGGCGCAAATGGCAGCTCCGCTCAGCGTGATCACCGGCAGGGGGTTAACGGTCACAGTCACCGATGAACTTGCCGTGCATGACCTGTTGTCAGTGACTGTAACGGTATAGGTGGTGGTGCCTGCAGGTGTAACGACAGGGTTTGGAAATGCTGATGAAAATCCTGCAGGATTGGATGACCATTGGTAGGTGTAGGGCGCAGTTCCTCCGCTGGCAGTCGGGCTTCCTCCCAGTGTAGCTGATGTCCCGGCGCAGATGGTTTGCGGATTGCCAGCATTAGCCACGGGTAAGGGATAAACGTTGAAGTTGACGGATGAGGTGCTGTTGCCGCATTCGTTGGTGGCTGTAAGCGATATTGTATAGCTGCCGGGAAGAGCATAAGTAATGCTGCCGGGGCTGGCCAGGTCTGATGAATCGGGCGAACCACCGGGGAAATTCCAGTCGTAGGCAGAAATGGTCCCGTAGCAATTGTTCACCGTGGCAGAAGGGTTGATGCTTCCGCCTCCGCAGATTCCCGGAACCCCGCTTAAGGTGATGGCCGGGACAGTCTTAACGGTGATGGTTTGCGTGGTCTGAACGGTGGCGCAGGCATTTTGCACCCTTAAAGTGATGTTGTAGGTTCCCGGGTTGTTGAAAATCATAGTCGGGTTGAGGCTGTTCTGATTCGACCCTCCGGTGAAACTCCAGGAACCCGGCGTCGGTGCGCAAACCGAGGAAACATAGGTGACCAGCCAGGTATACGTGGCCGGTCCGCAGGTGGTCAGCGTTGAACTGTTATTGGTGGTGCTTAACGAAAAGGGTGCGCATCCGGTGATTGCACTCAGGGTGAAGGCTGAAACCGGAGGGGCTTCAATGCAGATGGTGTCGGTGAAATTTGTGGTGCTGCAGAGATTGGCAGCAGAGAGTGAAACGATATAAGTTCCGGGGACTGTGTAAACATGGCATGGGTTGGCCTGGGTGGAGGTGGTGCCGTCACCGAAATTCCATGAATAGGAGGTGATGGTGGAGCAGTTGAATCCGTAGCCGGGAATGGTTTGGTTGATGAAGCAGAAATTGGTATTGATACAACCGGTAACAGGATTGGTGGTGAAACTTGCCAGAGGTCCTGTATAAACACGGATGGCGCTGACCGAAGCAGGGGTGCTGGAACAGGCATTAAAGGCTGTGGCCGTTACAGTGAACTGGTTACCGGGCAGTCCGAGTCCGCAGGAACTCATGGTATAAGTATGTGAGATGGTATCATTGATCAGGAGATCCGCATGTGTCAGCGTTAGTGGCGGGGTTCCGTCCCCGAAATCGATGGTGTAATAGGTGCCGGGGGAATTGTTCTGGTGCCCCGATACGATGAAACTGAAGGTTTGAGGCGCGCATCCTGTAGTACCCCCGAAAGAGGTAATCCCGATGGCCGGATTGCTCTGGTTGGCTACGGTGTAGGTGGTGGTGCCTATGCAGCCGTTACTGTTTGTTGCGGTAAATACCAGGTTAAAGGCTCCGAGCTGCGTGTAATTGTGGGTTACCGGGAATGATGCGTTGGTTAATCCGTTGCTCACGTTACCGTCGCCCCAGTCGATCGAATACACGGTGATACAAGCCGTATTGGCTGTGCTATTGTTCAGCGTAATGGAGAAATTCGGATTGGAAGGGGCGGGGTTGTTATCACAGTTGCTGAAAGGGCTGATGATGTCTGTATCGGTCAGTTGTGGGTCCGGACGCTGCAATACACTCACGGTATGCTGCACACTTGAGGTACATCCGTTCACGTCTGTTACGGTGAGCGTTACGGTATAATTCTGTGTGCCGCAGCCGAAGGTGTTGAAAATGTGGGAGGGGTTCTGAAGGTTACTCGTATTGGCACCTCCCGATCCCGGGTCACCGAAATTCCACTGATAAGTCAGCCCGCTTCCGGTCGAACTGTTGATGAAGCTCACCGGGCTTCCTGAGCATGCATTGTTGGGATTAAAACTGAAAGCGGCAGTAGGTCCGGCAGTAACGGTAACATTCACCGCATCGGAATCCGTACATCCCTGTGAATCGGTGACCGTGAGGGTATATACTGTTGTGACCCCGGGTGATGCAGTAGGATTGGGGACGTTGGTTGCGCTCAGCCCTGCGGCGGGCGACCAGTTATAGGTATAGCCGGGACTTCCGCCTGATGCAGCAGGAGTTCCTCCAATGGAAGCACCGAGGCCGGCACAAACGCTGATGTTGGGCCCGGCATCTGCCGTCGGGTTCTGATATACCGTAACGGTCACTGCATCTGAAGCTGTACAGCCCAGCGAGTCCATGATGGTGACGGTGTATGTTACCGTCATATTGGGCGATGCGACAGGATTGGCAATATTGGTGGATGACAGACCCATGGGCGGGTTCCACAGGTAAGCATAGGGCGGTGTACCTCCGGAAGCCACCGCATTGAGAGGCGTTGAGTGAAAACGGCAAAGGGGCACATCACTTCCGGCATTCACACTGCATTGGGTAAAACCAGTCAGTGGAAATACCATTGACAGCAGGGTAAGCTGAAGTAAACATATTAATTTTCTGATCCTTTGAGTCTTGCCCTGCATCTGCCAGTCCTTGGGGGATGAAACCCCAAATATAAGGAATAATAAAAGAGATATCATAACCATGATTAATTTTTCCGGATGTTCTAAAAAAGAGAAGAGTGTCACAGAATATGCTATACTTGCGTAAATAATTGTCAGTATGAGGACTTCACTTTTCCTTTGTACAGCTGCACTGCTGTTGACCTGTCTTTTGAATGCCTGTATTTATGATGTCAGGTATATTAACACAAGTTCAGCGGATGTACCGCTGAAATCATTCTATAAGGCCGAATATGCATTTCTGGATTTATATGGGCTTGAAAATTCAGGGGTAGGATCGGAATTTGGGAGTGCCCGCTTTTCTTGCCAGGGTTGGAATATCGTTTTGCAATGGCACCCGGGACCCCATACCGGGGATTTGGCTGTTGATTCAACGGTATTCTTCACTGCTACTAACGACAGCCTTATTGTTACGGATACACTTATGGTTATTAAGAAATTCCATGAAGGACATTTAAAAGACAAAGAAATTGTAATCAGCATCAACAAGGCCATTGACTCCATCGTTGAGCTTCGCAATAAAAAAGAGCTTATCAGGCAGTTTATTGATTCTTTGACCCCCTCGGCCAATGTGGATGATGATTGGTTCGCATTTGTTGATGCGAAGAAAGTCGAAGAATTAGACCAGATCATCAACGATGAAAGTCTGGATAAGGACGAAACCTATAAGTTCATCACCAACGCTTTCCGCGACGGATACATTCAGGCAACCGGCACCGCAATAAGCAAGGTACTTCCCCCGGTTTCAAGGTTCACCCCTTCCGGCGACCGTACTAAGAAAAGAGATTCTGTACTCGAAAAACTGAGGGCATTTTTCGATAAGTTCTGGGATATTTCGGGGGGAAGGTTTTTGTTAAAATGAACTCAGCTGGAAGCTGAGTAAGGTTAAATGGGCAGAGCAATAACATTCTCATTCGAGAAAAAAATGGACGCAGATGGAACTGACAAAAAAGAGAGCACGAATTATTTACGATGTTTGCTGTGAACATCTAATTGAAGAGGGCTCAAAGCGTAAGATTAACATTACTCACCGGCTCATAAAGCGATATATGGATAATCATGGCTATCGAGTGCGTGATTTATCTGATGTTCTTGGTACTTTAATCTGGAGTATTCATAGTGCAAGCATGATTCCGAGTGTTATTAAGCTTGATGATGGATTAATAAAGAATGTGCTTTTCAACTTTGATCCGAAAAAGATTCGCAATGTTTATGGTGATTCCTCCCGGAAGCTAGCTGTTGCTGTGAAAGGTTACGACACATCCATTAAAATTGATGGTGTTCTGTGGCAAAGATTCTGCGTCGGAATTGTTGATGCCGGCAGATGGATTTCTCAATTCAAAGATTTCCAGGCATTTTTAAAATATGTAAAACCCTTTCATGAACGAGGTTTTGAGGGATTAACTATGATGGCTGAAAGTTTGGGAGATGGAAGAATCAAAGGTTTCAAAACCGCTCTTGCATTCAATTTTATCAAAGAATTAGGACTTCCCATTTCAAAGGATACTGCAAAACCGGACACCCATACAATACAAACTCTGGTTAGCCTGGGCCTGTCTAAAAGATCCGATACTGAAAATGATATTGTATTAGCGATTTCAACTATCGCGCATAAAATTGGGATAACAACCTTTGCAATGGACAGGCTAATCTGGTTATCAAACAGTGGGAATTTCTTCAAGGAAGAATATGATCGTTTATGGACTCCGGCGCAGACCCCGCAACACAGGCAACAAGTCGTAAAAGAAATAAAAAAAAGGTGGAAACAGGAATAGATTCTCAATAGTTGTTTTCAGGAGCGAAATCCTTGCTGTAAATCAGAAACTGAAATATTGGCTAGTTCAGAGGCCGTTTCAAAGGAAATCAAATTTTCAGAGATTGCCCTGTACACTAGCTGAGTGAAACGCCCTGATATTTCGCGGCCTTCATAGGGATATGGCTCTTCGACTCTCATTTTAGAGATGGTCATGAAATTCATAAACTGGCTGAAGTACCCGGGACTAATAATCCTGAGATCCATGAGCCGGTATGCGATAGCCTGCATTGACATTCCATATTGTTGTTTTACTATACCCAATTCATACAAGCTTAAGTTTTTGCGAGAATTGCCGAACTCTTTTATTGCAGCTTCCCGATGCAGCAACATAGCTCCAGCAAACCTATTACAAAGTCGTTCCCTTTCAATATTTGTTCGCACTGGATTGAAGTTCAATAATAAATGCCCTAACTCGTGCATCAAGGTAAATCTCTTTCTGTCAGGTGATTTCAATCGATTATTATTAAGGACAATAACAGGTACATTATCATTTACAACTGTTTGACATCCGTCAAATTTGTCTCCTACTTCGACCTCGACAACCTTAATATTATTGTTTTCCAAAATTTCAATCACGTTCCCAATTACGCCCTGCCCCATTTTCCACGCATCCTTAACTTTCTCAACGGCCTGTTCAACATCGGCGCCGGTACTGATTTCATCAGCGCTTACGGGGTTTAAGAATGAAACATCAATCTTTAATGCTTGCTCGATTTCCAGATAACGTTCGAGGATATCCTTCGTTTTTTCTGTAAGTGCGGCTTTTTCTTTAGCTGATAAATCCGGCATCGCTCTGAAGCTAATTGAACTAAGATTAATTATCGGAACTCGATTAAAAAAACTCGTCCTAACATTTAATGTCTTTGCGAGGATGGCAATCATTTCTTGATCGGGAATCAGCGTTCCAGCTTCAAATTTGTGAAGAGCTTGCTTCGTAACTTTTTTATCTATCAGAATAGCAAGCTCTTGCAGTGAGAGGCTACACATTATTCTTGCGGACTTAAGTCTTATGCCGTTGAATGTCATAATGTTAGATTTAATAATCTAAGCTCAATTGGGTTAGTACCCCACCGTTCTGCGGTGGGGTAGTGCACTTTTTTGTTGACAAATTTATAAATATTCTAATACAATACTACGTTAAACGTAGATTTGGTGAGATTGTTTCATGACAAAATGAATTATTAGGATGCTGTAAGGCAACCATTAAGATTCTTTTTGCGTCATTATGTCAGTAAACAGTTTTGGTTTACTTTTTGTCATAATATTTTGTTAACACGACGTCGAATCGAAAATTCAACTAAAATGGGTAAAAATCAACACGTTGTAAAACATGCCGACGGCTGGGCAGTAAAAGGAGCTGGAAATGAGAAGGCCACCAGAGTTGTTGAGATTCAAATGGCTGCAATTAAGATTGCAAAAGAAATTGCGATTAATCAAGGAGCGGAACTAGTAATTCATGGAAGAAATGGCAGGATCCGAGAAAAAAACAGTTATGGACATGACGATTATCCACCAAAAGGCTAATAAAAATGGGAAGTAAAGTATTTAAGGTTTTATCCATTGATGGTGGGGGCATTAAGGGACTTTATTCTTCGACTATTCTGGAACACCTTGAGAAAAGGTATGGTGAGCCTTGTTCAGATTTTTTTGATTTGATTTGTGGGACTTCCACTGGTGGCCTAATTGCGCTCGCGTTATCCTTAAAGATTCCAGCAGCTGAAATCTCCAAAATATATTCTGAGCATGGCAAAGAGATTTTCCCCGTTCAAAATAGATTTTTAGGGATCATACGGCAAACAGTCTGGCAGGGAAAGTACAAGGAAGACTCACTTAAGCGTGTATTATCGGATTTATTTGGCGATAAAGTTCTGGGTGAGAGTAACAATCTCCTTTGTATTCCAACTTATTCAATTACCGATGCACGACCCTGGATTTTCAAATTCGATCACAAAGAAGGAGGATTATCACGCGATAACAATGCTAAATATGTCGACGTAGCACTTGCTACATCTGCAGCTCCAACATATTTTCCTCTGTCAGAAATAGCTGACTATGATTACAAACAGTTTATTGATGGAGGGGTCTGGGCGAATAATCCTGCGCTTGTGGGCTTCATTGAAGCATTTACATATTTCGTGGGGAATAATAAAGAGTATGACAGTGTTCATATTCTATCAGTAAGTAGCCTTAATAACACAGCCGGAAAGCCAACAGGATTAAAGCGGAGACGATCATTTTTGCATTGGCGTGATGACTTGTTCGAGACATCGATGATCGGTCAAAATAGCTTCACGCATTATTTCCTTACTCAAATGCATAAGCTTACAGGAGTCCCGATTGAATACGTTAGGATTCCGTCAGAAACCATCTCTGCTGAACAGCAGCAATTGGTTCAACTGGATATGGCAACGACCGAATCACTTCGTTTTATACGCGGAAAAGGAAATGACAGGGGTACGCTTGCTAGCAAGGATGCAGAAATTGCAGAGTTTTTTAAATCAAGAAAAACATATAAAACAAATTAATCATGGCTAATTGTAACAAACATTTTGACACCTATAATGGTGAAATTAGGTTAACTGACGCGAGAAGAAAAAGTTTAAAAAGTTCTCGTAAGGAAATTCGGAATCGGATCAGGAACTGGTTCAAGGATAACAAACCTAAAGAGATTCAACCTAAATTTGGAGGTCAGGGATCCATGTCTATGGATACTATTATTAATCCGATTCCAAGAAAGATATTGGAGGGGGATGTTGAAAAAACGAAGCTCTACTATGATGTAGATGATGGGGTTTATTTTATTGGAAATGACAATAAAAAAGACCGCAACACCCCGGCAACCTATCACAACTGGGTTTATCAAGCTGTTGATGGGCATACAGATTCTGATCCTATTGATAAGAATACTTGTGTTAGAACTGTTTTTGCAGATGGACATCACATCGACAATCCAATTTATTATAAACAGGGCGACGTCCCGGAATTGGCGCATAAGCGTGATGACTATATATTTAGTGATCCACAGGAGTTTTCAAAATGGTTTAACGATCAGGCGGACGCGAACCCGCAATTACGGCGATTAGTAAGATATATCAAAGGTTGGCGGGATAACAGGGAGTTTTTAAATTCGGGAAAAAAAATGCCAAGTGGGTTAATATTGACAATTCTGGCCACGGAGAACTTTGTATATCGGGAGAATCGAGACGATATCTCGTTGAAGGAAACCCTAGTTACGATTCAATCGAAGTTACAATTAGAATTTGCTTGCTATCGACCCACCACACCTAAAGGAGAAGATTTGTTGGCTGGTTATACTCAGAAGGATTATTTCATGAAATGCCTTTCTGATTTCATTGATGATGCTAAAAAGGCACTCCAGGAAAAGAACTACCGAAAAGCAACACAATTTTGGAGAACCCATTTAAGTACGCGATTTCCTCTGGGTGAGGATGCTGAAGATGATTCAAATGCATCTGCTGGGCTTAGATCTGTAATTCCTTCTTCTACAAGACCGTATGCTGAATAATGAAAAACCTTCAGTTTGAGATTGACTGCTATTCGGTTCCTCGTGAATTTGATAAACTGAGAATAGTCGAGAATTCTGGGGAGTTGTTTCTCGCCGGTGAAATTGACATCATTGATTCTAAGGGCACTTTGTGGGATACATATTCTGTGGAAATTAAAGGCAGCGAAAGATACCCATTAAGCTTCCCGAAACTTTTTGAAGTGGGGGATGCATTCCCAAAAATTGCAGACTGGCACGTATATGAGAGTAACGATAAGTCTTGCTGCATTGATGTTCCCATGAATGAAAAGATTATTTGCAAAGATGGCCTACACATCATGGATTATATTAAACGCTTTGCAATACCGTACCTTGCAAATCAATCCTACCGAAAAAGAGAGGGATATTACCCGTTTGGTGAATATTCACATGGGATTGTTGGCAGAATCGAGTATTATCAAGAGAAACTAAAAGCTAAAAGCCCTAGTGACTTTATAAAAATGTTTACACTTATAATAAACGATTTTGATCCTGTCAGGACGGCCTTCTGCCCGATCTGTGAAAAATCAAAATTCAGAAAATGTCATCGTTCTGCGTTTAAGGAACTATCATTTGTAAAGGAATTTCTGATTTATGACATGTCAGTTCTTGATCCATTTTTCAAGGCCAATCCAAACATTAAGTTGCCGATGCCCAAAGCAAAGTAATATGGCATTAACTATTCCACTTCTCCATTTCCTTAATCTTCACGCTGTCCAGAATCTTCGCATAAATCTGCGTTGTTTTAAGGTCTTTGTGGCCGAGAAGCTTGCTTATGACCTCAAGGGGCAGCCCCAGATCAATTGAGATCGTTGCAAAGGTGTGGCGGGCGCAATGGAAACTGATGGTCTTTTTTATTCCGGCCAGATCCATGAGTTCTTTGAGATATCGATTGGTCACCTGATTGGTGGCAACCCGGAAAACCGGCTGGTTTTCAAAGCCGGGTTCGATGAGCCGCTTAGCGCGGTCAATCAGGGGAATTCTGACGATGTCCTTTGTTTTGTGCATCTCCATTTGCAGAATGTCGCCCTCCACAAGATTGGTGTGCCGCAGATTTTTGATGTCGAGGAAACGTAGTCCGGTATAACAGGCGAATAAAAAGTACTTCAAAACATTGCTTTGGGAGTCCAGGATATTCGCGTTTAACAGCGCTTCCAGCAACCTGAGTTCTTCCATATCCAGGAAACTGCGGTTCCCCTGCTTTTTCTTCAGCGGGAAGTTTTTGAAAATGTTCACCGTGACCAGTCCGTCCGTCATTGCCTGAAACCAGACGGTCTTGATGAACGCCATGCTTTTGTAATGGGTGTTGGTCTTGTTTTTCAAAGTGCTGATCATATACACATCGTACCGTTTCAGAAAGTCGATGCTCATATCGGCAAATCGCAACTCCGGCTTGAATTTCTTCAGCTTCGTTACCTGACTGGTATAGGTCAACAATTCGCTAACTTTGCTTCTAAACAAAACAAATAAATCCATGTTTGACTTCCAAAAACTTGATGTTTACCAGAAAACGAAAAATCTGGTGGTAGATGCAGGTAAACTGCGATCCGGGATGCATTTCGATAAAACAATTAATGATCAGCTAAGACGGGCTTGTACAAGTATCTTACTGAACATTGCAGAGGGATCCTCCCGTTTTACAACCAAAGACCGAAAGAACTTCCTCGTAACTTCAAGAGGAAGTTCATTTAAGTGTGTGGCAATGCTTGACCTGTTATTGGAAGAAGGGCAGATCAACAAGGAGGTATTTCTGAAATTCTACGGGCAATTGGAGGAAATATCAAAAATGCTGTGGGACCTGATCAAAAAGCTGGATGAAAAGAGCTAAAGGATGAGTTTGAGTTTGAGAGTGAGTTTTGAGACAAAAAAGAGAGTGAGACCTAAGAACTGCTCAAGTCTCACTCTCAATCTCACTCTCTTTTTTGTGGAGCGTAGGGATTCTGAACCTAAAAGAACTTATTTCACTATTATATAATTCGTTACATGCTTATTAATGGGTCTATTGTGAAGCAATTGTGAAACATCTTCATTTCGTTTTCTTCTTCTTTGCAACGACTGTCGATGGCGGAGTCTGGCTGTTTTCCGCTTCGTAAATATACATATAAAACACTTCCCAAAAAACAAGCAGCGAATCTATTTTAAACTGAATGCCCATCGACATGGCATCCTTGCTTTCTTTAGAGGGTGTCCCCCCGTTTAGCTGCTTGCTTATTTCCTGAAACTTCCGGTACATCTCTTCTCGTCGCCCCAGGTACGCATCGTCAACCAGCTTGCTGATTTTATCATTGGCCATGATGAATTTCAAGTCCTTTAAGAAATCAACAAGATCCGCCCAATGATCTTTCATGAAGTCAAATGACCGTTCCTTGGTCTTATCTTCCGATTGGAAGAAATAGCCGATCTCCACTCCGAGTTCGTCTGCGATCTTTTGCAGCAGACCAACCTTGAGCGTGTCGTTTTTCAGCGAAAAAGCAAGGCCGGCTTCTGTCACATTGACCCGCTGGCAGAGCTGCCTGATTGAAACATCTTGCTTCTTGGCCAGTTCCTTAAGTTTTTTATCTATCTGTAGATCACTCATATATGAATTGAATTGACGATTGTTGATAAATAATGTGATAATGCACTTGCATTAAGTGATAATACATTACTATCTTTGCATATTCATTCATTATAATACAACAATGATTTGTGCTGAGTATGCAAATGCAAAAATACAGAAAATTAATTAAAACTAGACTTTTCACAAATAATCTTTCAGGGTCTGAGGTTGAACCACACACGAAAGAGCCATTGAGAATACTAGTTTTAAAATAGAAAAGACATGGATAAGGAATCAATGCAAGAGATCAAAGCTGTTGTGGTATCAGCCCTGGAAGAGTTTTTCAGGAAGATCAACCGTGACAAAACATATACAGTAAACCAGATCGCGAAGCGACTGGGGGTATCACACGCCACAATCACAAAGCGCATCAGGGAAGGCGTGATCAGGACAACCAGCGATGGTCGCATTGCCGAGGAGGAAATAGAGAACTATTTACGCAAGGGTAAGAAAAGCGCAGAACCATTACCCAATCTTTAATCAGAAGTACCGACCATGAAAGACAATTCAATTGGCCATATCAAAGGCATGCATCAGCCCGACTTTTCAAATAAGTCGCCCCCATTGGTGTTGAAGCCCCCTGATCCTACTGAAAGCAAGTCAAACCTTTAATACAGAACAATTATGAAAATCGAATTTACCGTCCACCCGGACAACATTGTTGAGTTTGCCGAGATTCTGGAAACTCATGAACTGGAAAATGAAATCACCGGCACAACCCAGGACAACGAGCTTCTGATCGATGTGCACTACAATAAGAACAACCGTAGCGCCATCGAAGAGCTTGAAGAACTGGCGGTGTCGGATGAGGAATAAAAAACGAATATTAACCCGCGGGAGTGACGATGTTACTCCCGCATTTTTTTACTTTTATGAAAGCAAAAACTTGTAAGCAATGCGGAAAGCAATTTTCCGCGCAGCGCGACGATGCAAAGTTTTGCAGTTCGTCGTGCCGGTCATCCTTTTGGCAAAATAACAAGCAGCAAAAAAATGCCGGAGAAAATTTTGTAAAACAGTTAAAGGGATTGGTGGATGATAAGCCGGTGAAAAGAACCGTCACCGAAACCATTCCAAATAAAGAATACCTCGATTTGCAATCGAAGCTGCAAATGAAGGAACTTGAGCGTAAACGTTTGCAATCGCAGAAAGAAACGTTAATAGCACAGTTGCAAACGTTAAAACAGGATGGAACGGGAGGTCTCCTCCTGCTCGGAACGGGAACAGGATCCCTCATCGGTTATAGTAACGCTAAGGCAGATAAGAACAACCCCAATAAACGTTTAGAAGGGGCAGTCAAGGGCGGTATTCTCGGCTTTTGCGGTGGCCTGTTCGTTGAACTCATGACTAAAGAGAACCGCGAAAAGCAGCGGCAAGCCGATATCGCTAAGGTAAACGTTAGTGTCCGGGAAATAAACGTTAAGTTGGTGTTTTATGATGCGGAAATTGAGGAACTGAAAGCTTTGATAGGCAAGACTAAACGCTTTATAACGCTTGAGAAGGAAGTGGAAGACAAACCAGCCCTGAACCTGAGCGTCCAACCCGAAAAACCAGTTTTAAATGCCCCCATTAAACGTGAGGTAAACGTTAGTAAGCAGATAACGGCTCCGCCAAAGGTCATTGCAAACGTTAACAACGGAAGTAAGATCATCAGCAGCGCGCACCTGACCGAAATGGAGTACCAGGCATTGAATTTTACAGGTCGCTGGAAACAGTTTTTCGGTCTCCCCTCCATCAATTTTCATTGTGCCATTCACGGCATGGCAGGGGAAGGGAAATCGACCTTTGCCATACAGTTTGCCAACTTCCTGGCTGAAAACTTCGGCTTAGTCATCTATGTGAGCGGCGAAGAAGGATTCTCCAAGACGATGAAAGACAAATTCATCAACAACAAGGCCGCCACAGAAAACCTTTACTTAGCAGACCTGCGCACCTATCAGGACCTTGTGAATGAAGTCAAGCCCAACACCTACAATTTTATCTTTATCGACAGTCTCGACAATATGCGCATCGGGGCATCGGAACTAAAAGAACTCAGAATCTTGTACAGCAATTCCGCGTTGATCACCATCTCCCAATCGACCAAGACCGGGCAAATGCGCGGCTCTTACGAAATTGTGCATGATTCTGATATCGCGGTTGCGGTTTCCGATGGAATTGCAGAAATGGTAAAGAACCGGTTTTTGGAGAAGGGGCGGACGTTTGAGATTTTCGATATAGACTGCGGGGCAGGGATCACGCCTTGGAATACAATTCGCGGCTAAGTGTTGCAGCATTGCCTACCAATGTCGATGTGCCGGCATAGAGGGCTACTTCAAGAAGAGAGTTGATTGTAACGGCCGTCAGTGTGATC
>CALGYY010000161.1 GCA_937934705.1 uncultured Bacteroidota bacterium | reverse complement strand
CCTACTGGAATAAAAGATTACGAGATTTGTACTAAAGTTTTGTCATGTACTTAGATTATGTTTACAATAACAGAAAGTTTTTTCCGGATGCATTCACAGTTCAGCTTGGTGTTTACGAGGATCGGGAGGCTTGTCGCCTGGTTTTGAAGAAATACAAGCGGATATTTCTGGTCAGGGGATTTATTTTTGAAGATGAACAATACGGGGAATCATTTTTCAGACTATTTTTGGGGCATTACCGCGAGATACGGGATGCAGCCAGGCTCCGTTCACGCGTATCAGCATATTTTCCTAACAGTATTGTCGTTCGCCTGGAGTTTTAATATTTTTTCTTGGGAATTCTGCGGTTCACCAGTTTTTCTTTGCTCGTATTGTCCTGCCTTATGGTGGGTGCGCAGGAGTATTATGAAACAGGAAAGTGCTCTTATTATGCAGATAAGTTTCAAGGCAGGAATACAACCTCTGGCGAAAAGTATGATAAGGACTTGTTTACAGCGGCCCACCTGACCCTGCCTTTCAACACCCTGGTCAGGGTCACCAATCTGTCGAACCAGAAACAGGTGGTGGTGCGCATCAACGATCGCGGTCCGAATACGGGTGGCCGACTGATTGACCTGTCAAGGGCAGCAGCAGTTGAAATCGGGATGATCCCGGCGGGGGTGGTCATGGTGAGCGTTGAGCGCATAGGCATGGCTGATGCCGATTCTGTTAAACGGGTGCTTGAGGCCCGGCGACAGGCCATGAGGGAATTGCAGACGAAGCAAAGCATGGCAGGACAAAAGAAAAGTCCGGTGCAAAAGGAAGAAAAAGAGAACGCCAGAGTTTTTCTGGACCAGAAGCAAAAGGTGGTTGAGCCCGGGGGCTATGGGCTACAGGTGGGCATTTACAAAACCTTCAGCCAGTGCCGGAATGCCATGCACCAGATGGGTGCCCGTTACAATGCACAGCCCTTTATGTACAGCGAACCCTGTGCCCAGGGTATGAGGTACCGTCTGATCCTGGGACAATTCGTCAGTGCTGCTTCAGCAGAGGTTTTACGCAATCACGTGATCCGTGACATCCCCGATTGTTTCGTGGTGGCGTATAAGGATTTGTAGTGGGAGGGGAGAGAGCCACGCAAGATCACGAATGAAGGGGAATGAAGCAGCAGCTTGTTCATTTCCCGGAACGGAAGGAGAACAGACAGGCACCCTCATACAAAAAACAATATTTAAAAAATATCAATCCATCTTATGAAGCGCAGTTTTCTCACTACCTCATTTTTATTGATGCTCCTGGCCTCCTGTAATTCCGGATCAATGACGAAGACATCGACAGGATCCGACCATTCAAATACGTGGGTAATGATTGTCGGTGTTCTGAAATGGCAGGATGCGGGGCTAAACCCCTTTTCAGCCCTTAACCGCAAGGATAAGGAACTTGCTGACTTGTTTCTTGCAAAAGGTGTAGAGGAAGATCACCTGGTTTTATTGCTGGATGAAGAAGCCACACTCAGTCGCATAAAGAAGGAGCTGACAAGTCTGCTGTCAAGGATTCCCGAGGGAGATACCCTGGTGTTTTATTATGCAGGACATGGCATTAAGGAGGGAGACGGTTCCGCATACTTTGCCAATTATGACCTGAGGCCTGACCAGGCTGCAGCAACAGGACTGGCGGTTTCGTACCTGGGGGAAACGATACGGGCTCAGTTCAAAGGTGATGTGCTTTGGCTGACCGCTGATTGCTGCTATTCCGGAGCCCTGCTGGAGGAGGGGAAGAAAATGGGGAAAATAAAAACCCTGGTCAGTACCTCATCCACAGCATCCAATAGTTCCACTGCCAACTGGACGTTTACCCAAACCATGATCGATTGTCTGCAGGGACTGCCCCTGGCCGACCATAACAGGGATGGGGTGATCAGTGCCGGTGAATGGCAGGCTGAACTGGAACTGGCCATGATTCACAGGGAAAAGCAGAAATCCGGCTTTGGACTCTTCGGGCTCAGTGATGGAGATCAGATTGCACGAACCAAAGGCAGTATTCAGGTCAGCGATGAGAATTACCCTGCGGGTTGTTACGCGCAGGCTTTTTATGAGAACCAGTGGCAGGCAGTCCGCGTAATGGGCAAGACGGGACAGAAATACCTCTGTCAGCTTTATCATTACAGCGATAAAAAGGATGTTCTGATTGAAGCCGGGTTATTGAAGAAGCCTCATTTTGTTGAATACCCGATTCATTCAAAGGTTCAGGTCATCTGGCAGGGCCAATGGTACGATGCTGAGATCAAAGAAGCTTCCGGAGGATTTCACTACATCACCTATTCCGGTTACGATTCCTGGTGGGATGAATGGGTGATGTACGACCGCATCAGAACCGGAAAAGAACAACAGCTTCAGGTTTTGTGGGAGGGCGACTGGTATCCCGCACTCATCCTGGAGGAAAAGAACGGGAAGTACTACATTCACTACACATCCTACGGTAATGAATGGGACGAATGGGTGGGAAAGGACAGGGTGAAGTGGTGAATTCCAAAAGTGTTTTCAGCGGGTAGTCGAATGATAGATGATGGTGTATGCCGCCGGCTGAAAACGGGAGCGTGCTATCCCCTTAGCTCCCGAAGATGTAATGGTCTTGATCAGGGACTATTCGGAAACTTAAATTCCCCGGGGCCCATACTCGTGATTCAGATAATGTTAAAATTGTCATTATGGTGACAAAAATTACATTAAAATTGTCATTATGGTGACAGAAATTAATATTTTTGCAGTTAAAAAGCACATGAAATGAATATCAGAAGATATTTAATGGATCAGATGCCCTATATGTTGAAATCTGGAAAGGTGCTGTTGCTGCTGGGATCCAGACGTGTAGGGAAAACATTTTTGTTGAAGGAAATTGCGGAAAGTTTTACTGGAAAGGTCTTAATGTTGAATGCAGAAGATGCCGGTCACCGGCGTTTATTGGAAGACAACACTATCAGCAATTACAGGCGGCTTTTGCAGAATGTCAGTTTGCTTATCATTGATGAAGCACAGACAATTCCCGGTATTGGTAAGATTCTTAAGCTTATGGCGGATGAAGTCGCCGGAATCCGGATTCTGGTCACCGGATCATCAGCGTTTGATATGCTGAACCGAACGGGTGAACCGCTTACAGGAAGGAGCCGGATGGTAAAAATGTATCCGGTATCGCAAAAGGAACTTTCAAGTTTCCAGACCCTGCCTGAAACAGCAGCTCTGTTAAATGAGAGACTGCTTTTCGGATCCTATCCTGAGATTTTTCAAATGGCGAATGATGAAGAGCGAATACTATATCTTAATGATATTGTACAACACTATCTTTTAAAGGATATACTGATACTTGATGGAATCAGAAACTCCTCAAAAATGTACGATCTCCTTCGCACGCTGGCCTGGCAGACCGGCATGGAGGTTTCTTATCATGAATTGGCGAATAGGCTGGGATTGAATAAGATTACGGTAGAGAAATACATGGATTTGCTGACTAAAGTTTTCGTGATTTTCAAAGTTCAGTCTTTCAGTCGTAATCTTCGGAAAGAGATTGTTAAGGGTCATAAATGGTACTTCTGCGACACAGGGATCCGAAATGCACTGATTAATAACTTTGCACCAATAGCCTCAAGAAGTGACATAGGTTTGCTTTGGGAGAATTACTGGGTTATGGAAAGGATAAAATATAATGCTGCAGAAAATAAATTATTCAATTATTATTTCTGGAGAACGTATGATCAGCAGGAGATTGACTTCATAGAAGAAAAGGACGGGAAACTTCAGGCCTATGAAATCAAATGGAAGGATTCGAAAGCAAAAGTTCCAAAAGTGTTTGCGGAATCATATCCGGATCATAGTTTTCATCTAATCACACGGAATAATTATCTGGATTACATTAGTTGATGATTTAATGACTTCGCTAAAACGCCGGGACTCAAATCAGAAACAAAGCAAGACCAACATTCACCTTTGTAAGTCGAATGAAGAACTATCAGCGTTAAGAATGATAAATTCTGGTCTTTTTCTGGCCCCAAATGACAAAAGCTACTGATAAACAGAAGCTTTTGTTTTATTGTAGTCGGGATGAGAACCCGACTTGACCAGTAATTTGCATGTGCGCCGGGTTTACACCAAACCTTCTGAAACGCAATTATATCAAAGCTTTTTGATATCTATACGTGTTTTTTTTACATGAGGTTTATTGAAAAATGTTGTACATAATCCGTACATATTGATTTTTTCTTTATTTTTGCGGGATAAAAACAAATATCATCCAGAAGTATTATGAAAGCTAAGGCAAAGATCTTCCGCAACACAGTCGTTATCTATTATGATCATGACCGTAAAACACTAAGGCTGGCTACAGGTATAGGAAAGGTCCCTCCGGGCGACGGATACTTCAAAAAAGGGCAATTAACTGCAAAGGTATTGGGCTATGAGGGAAAGAATGAGATCATTAACATCATGCTTGCCAAAGTGAATGAGGTAATAGCTGATTATTACTTCGAAAACAAAGAGATGCCTTCAGTTGATTTCGTGAGAAGCGTTTTACTGAAGGGAACCCAGGATAACAAAATACAAGGACGCAGGTTCGAGGGCTTTGACGCATATTATCATCTGATGATTGAAGAAAAAAAGAGTGAAGCGATCGTTCCCTCCAGTCTGAAGGATTACACCAGCACCCTTAATTCACTTAAACTGTATCAGCATCTGAATGGAGAACTTTCGCCGGAGCAAATGAACAGTGCAGAGTTCTTAAGGAAATTTGAAGCATTTCTGTCTGAAAGTTATGATGATACCAGGCTGAAGAAGTTCAGAACCAAGGGAGGATTGAATGTTAATACTTGTAAAAAGAGGATCAGCACTGTGCGCACTTTTTTGAAATGGTGTCAGGGGAAAGAGATTATATCACAGAGATTCGAAGTGGAGAATTACAAGACAAGACTGAAGAAATATCAACCCACGGTTGTAATTATCACGAAGGAGGAAAAAGCTCAGTTGCTCAACCTGGACCTCGAGGGTGAGGATGAGAAACTGCGGGACATTTTGGTCTTTTTATACCTTACCGGACTAAGATATTCTGACCTTCTGCTGCTTCATAAAGGATACGTTCGAAACGGATATGTTGTGAAAGACGCGCAGAAAACCACAAAAAGGTTTAAAGTGCCTCTTACGAAGAAGGCAACGGAGATACTTGAGAAATATGATTATAACATGAACATGTTCTCCACAACCATGTTCAACCGCCTGATTAAGGAGTTATTGAAGAGATACAACATCTGCTGTTATCCCATCCGAATTCAAAAAACTGTTTATAATAAGGTAAGCCAGATAACTGTCGAAAAGTATAGCCAGATAAGCAGCCACACCGGAAGACGTAGTTTCATTGCTCACTGCATCATGACGGGTCATTCAATACCCGAAATAATGGCCATGACGGGTCATTCCAGGATTACCAGCCTGCAGTGCTATATCGACCAGTTTCAGGTACAGCAGAATGAAATTGAAAAGATTCAGCTTCTTGATTGATCCCGGTCAGAACAGCTTCTTTGTTTTGTATAGGAATAACTGCGGATGGGTTCCTTTGAGTACCATGATCTTTTCCATGAAAGCCAGTATATCCTTCTTTCTGAACCTGTCAAACCGACCGATCTTGTTGCATTTCTTCAGAGGAACAAGCTTGCGGTAATTGTGCAGGCATTGTCTGCTGATGTTGTATTGCCGGAGTATATCGTTGATCGTCCAAAGATCGTTTTTGTTTTCATCATCAACCTTCTTAACATTTGAATCGACAGAGAATCCTCTTTCATAGTGGTCCACCTTCTCCTTCAGGAAACTGATCTCCTTCTCGAGTGCGTCAAGTCGTTCATATATGTTAAAATTGGGGCTCATGCTTTGCTGAAGGTTTCTTTCTCGTGATCAGCATTCGTCTCAACGATCTCGAGTTTCTTCCGCAACCCATTAATCTTGTTTAAGAGGTATATCATTGATACGATCGAACCGATACCGATCAGGACCATTCCGACAGTAAAAGTGGAATTGTTTTCTTCACCGGAGTTGCCATGCAAACCGTTGACGAAGTCCGAGTTATCAAAATATTCGATCATGATGTTCAATTTTGTAATGGTTATTTCCAAGCTGTGTGATCTTGAATCCTACAAAGAAATATATGAAGCGGTCTCCTTCCTTACGAAACTGAACCGGACGATGAAGCTGAATCCCATATTTATTCAGATCCTCGATGCTGACCTCATCTCCGATTTTATTTATTAATAGATTTATCTGACAGTGCATCTTTTTGTGGTGTTTACTTATTGCATCAAAGGGAGGGTTGTTCTTTGCCTTTATTTCCGTATGCTTATCGTCCTTGCAGTTTTTTATAGAGCCGTCTGGCATTACCTCGCGCGGACAATGTGTCCGAAGTTTGTGTATGTGGTCCGCTATTGGTGCGTCGCAATGCTCACATTTTCGGCCTAATTTATAAGTGTATTTCATTTGATCTTCAGTTTTCATTTTGAAATTATTAGTTGATTAACCCAAAGACAAAGATAACGCAAAAGGCAGTAGGTCAACCAGATAGGCGTATGTGGCGTAGAACAAAACACAGGAAGCGTAGGAAGGAACCACAGCAAAGCCGCTCCCCGGGACAGGGATGCTTATAATAAGAACTAAAAGAAAACCGAAAAGGAATGGATGAGGATCAGATCCTGTGAGCCTGAACTGGTGCTTTAGATCG
>CALGYY010000160.1 GCA_937934705.1 uncultured Bacteroidota bacterium | reverse complement strand
CCGAACGACCCGGATGATCTGACTGTGAAATCCCCGCCTCCGGACATCGAAGAGCTTCGGCGCACCTGGATGGCCAAAATTCAATCCCCCTGTATTTTTATCAGCGCCACCATGAAGACCAATGTTGAAGAGCTCAGGGAATCGTTGTATGCGGAAGTCAAACGCATCCACATCACACGCTATCCTTACGATCATTTTCTGTACTGAAAGGCTTTCTCAGAGGCTTCGACTGCACAAACAGGCTTGTGAAGGAAAAATTTCCGTGAAAACATTATCTTTGTCATCAACCGTTTTGTATGCCCGCCCTTTCTGCAGTGATCATCACCCTTAACGAGTCCCGCAACATCAGGCGTTGCCTGGAATCATTGCAGGGAATCGCAGATGAGATCATTGTGGTGGATTCGGGCAGCACGGATGATACAGAGTCCATTTGCCGGTCCTTCAAGGTGAAATTCATCAGCAGGGAATGGACAGGTTATTCAGACCAGAAGAACTTCGGCAACAGCCAGGCCAGTCATCACTGGGTGTTTTCCATTGACGCTGACGAGGCTCTTTCACCGGAGCTTCAGCAGAGCGTCCTCAGGGTTAAGGCCCTGCCGGAAGCAGGAAATTACCGGATCAACAGGCAGACCAATTACTGCGGCAAATGGATCAGGCACAGCGGATGGTTCCCCGACATCAAGGTACGCTTTTTCGACCGCCGGGAAACCCTTTGGGAAGGTCTCATACACGAAAGGCTGAATGTCCCGGACGAAAAGCAGATCCCGCTGCTGAAGGGAGTGTGCTACCATTACACTTATTATACCCGTGCAGAGCACCGGGAGCAGGCGGAGCGCTTCGCGGCCTTATCTGCCCGTGAGCTGATGAACCGGGGCCGGCAACCGGGTTTGCTGAAAAGACACCTGGGACCTCCCTTCAGATTCTTCCGGATGTTTTTTCTTCAGCTGGGCTTTCTGGATGGTGCTGCTGGTTATCACATCGCCCGCATATCAGCATGGGCGGTCCGCAGGAAATATTTTATCCTGAATGAACTGTATGCGCAACGGAAGAGCTAATATGAACCATAAACGGGTGATCATCAGCCGGACCGACAGTCTCGGGGATGTGGTGCTGAGTCTGCCGGTAGCTGCCATTATGAAACGGCTCTTCCCTCAGTGTCATATCATCTTTCTCGGCAGCACTTACACCCGCCCCTTGCTGGAATGCTGTTCAAATATCGACGAGGTGGCATGCTGGGATGAACTCAGGAAAGGTGCGGGCCTGAAATCCCTGCGGGCAGATATGATCCTGCATGTGTTCCCCAGGAAAGAAATTGCTGAAGCCGCCAAAGCCGCCGGCATCCCTCTTCGGGCGGGGACACGCAACAGACTCTATCACTGGTCGTCATGCAATAAACTGATCCGACTCTCCCGCCGGCGTTCCTCCCTTCATGAAGCCCAGCTGAACCTGAAACTGCTGATCCCCTTCGGCGCAAAGCGTCTTTTCTATCCGGATGAAATCCCCGATCTGTATGGACTTGACCGTGTTCCTGATCTTGACGATCAATGGTCTTCGATGCTGGATCCTGAACGATTCAACCTCATCCTTCATCCCGGAAGCAAAGGCAGCGCAAGGGAATGGGGCCTGCCAAACTTTGCGGGACTGATCAGGCTGCTCCCGCCCGGGCGTTTTAAGATTTTTATCACGGGCTCGGCCGCTGAAGGGGAACTGCTGAAAGGGGAACTCAGTGATCCCTTCGCGGATGTGGTTAATCTTTGTGGCAGGCTGGATCTATCACAACTGATCAGTTTTGTTGCGAATGCCGACGGCCTGGTGGCTGCCAGCACAGGTCCCTTGCATATTGCTGCGGCCTGCGGAAGAACGGCCATCGGCATCTATCCGCCGATACGACCCATGCACCCCGGCCGATGGGCACCTCTTGGACCTTGTGCCTACACCCTTTCTTTACAAAAGCGGTGCAGCCGATGCCGGAAGGGGGCAAATTGCCTGTGCATGCAGGAAATCAATCCCGAAATGGTCAGGGATAAGTTATCCGAAATTTTCCACTAGATCCTTCCCTTTTCTGAAAATGCTTTAATATTGCGACTGAAAATCAAACCATGAAAAGATTACTGCTGCCCGTGATCATGTGTTTATTACTGACGACCGCCTTTGCAGGTGAGATCAGGCTTGAAGGGCATTATTACGGCAACAATCTTTACGTGATGAATCCCAGTCTCGGCGACGGATTTTGCGTGACCGGGGTGAGCGTTAACGGGGTCAGCACCAGGGATGAGATCCGGTCCAACGCTTTTGAGATCGATTTTGCAGATCTCGGTCTGACCAACGGGACACCCGTGATGGTGGTGATTTCCCATCATGATGGCTGCACCCCCAAAGTGACCAACCCGCAGGTGATCAGTGCCGATCAGTTCTTCTCTTTTGTCAGCATCAAAATGGACAGAAACAATAAGCTGAACTGGGAGATCAGCGGGAATACAGGGACCCGGCCTTTTGTGATCGAGCAGTTCCGCTGGAACCGCTGGGCCGTGGTGGGTGAAGTGGCTGCTTCAGATACAGCGGAAAACGGGATTTATGTGGCCACGGTGAGTTTCCATTCAGGGCTGAACCAGTTCAGGGTCATGCGACCGGATGCATACGGACAGCCGGTCTATTCAAAGGTTACGAAATACAATAACACCAAGCAGGCGGCAGTGGAATTGGCCTCATCAAGGGTATCGCAGAAGCTGGAATTTTCTGCCCCGACCTTCTGGGAGCTTTACGGCTTGAACGGTGACTACATTGCCGGTGGCTTCGATCAGGAGGTAGATGTGAGTAATCTGGAAAAGGGGAAGTACTTCCTGAACTTCGACGTTCAATCGGTCACCATCAGCAAAAAATGATTATTTGCGGTAATCTTTTCCGCGGGATTTGTCAGAAGTCTTGCGAGATTTCCGGTTGAAGCCTGACTGTGAACGGGATGATCTGCCGTTTCGTCCGGAGCTCTCGCTGTATGCAGGCCCTTCCCCCAGTTCAGGCGGAAGGGCAGCTTTGTAGACAGCCTGTCCCAGCAGTTTTTCTATCCTTCTGAACTTATCCTGTTCCTTTTCTGAAATAAAGGTGATGGCCATACCTTCAGACGCCGCCCTGGCGGTTCGCCCGATCCTGTGAATGTAATCTTCACCATCGTGCGGAACGTCGTAATTCAGGACAAGGTCAATATCTTCCACATCGATCCCTCTTGAAAGGATATCGGTTGCCACAAGAATATTCAGGCTTTTGTTCTTAAATGCGAGCAACACTTTTTCCCTTTCGTTCTGATCAAGGTCGGAATGGATCTCCTCCACCATCAGTCCGGCGCGTTTCAGGTCGCGGCTCAGGCTTTTGGTGCTGCTTTTTGTGGAACAAAATACCAGCACAGAGCGGAGGCGGTTAGCGCCCAAAAGGTTGACCGCCAATGGGATCTTCTGTGATTCATACAGTACATAGGCAACCTGCAGAACCCTCTCAGCAGGCTTCGATACGGCAATATTGATCTCAACGGGCGACTTTAATACTTTACGCGCCAGTTGCCTGATTTTGTCAGGCATGGTGGCGGAGAACATCAGGGTTTGCCGGTCTTTGGGCAGATATGCAATGATGCGCATGATATCGTCGTGGAAACCCATATCGAGCATGCGGTCGGCCTCATCAAGGATGAGGAACCTGAGATCGTTGAGTTTTACATAGCCCTGGTTCAGGTGGGCGATCATCCGCCCCGGCGTGCAGATCACCACATCTGCACCTTCCATGAGCGACTTTTTCTCAAGGTCGAAAGTGATCCCGTCGGTACCACCATAAACAGGAATGGAGCTCACCGGGGTGAAATAGGAAAGTCCCTGCATATGCTGGTCGATCTGCATAGCCAGTTCACGGGTGGGAACGATCACCAGGGCTTTCACAGAATCCTGTGGCGGCGAGGTGTGGATTTTTTCAATGACGGGAAGCAGGAAAGCAGCCGTCTTTCCAGTTCCTGTCTGAGCCGAAGCGATCATATCCTGTCCCGATAAAATAACCGGAATGGCTTGCTCCTGCACGGGTGTGGCATCTTCAAAGCCAATAGCCGCAATGCCCTCAAGGAGGGATTCGGAAAAATTAAAATCAGTGAATTTCAAAATGATCAGTGTTACGGGTAAAACGTACCGGATTTTCCGGTTAGGGCTGCAAAGATACGTAAACCTTTGCAGCCCGAAAAGGAAAATTCAGTACTCTACTGTGACACCAGCACCCTGATGGCTTGTCCGGAAGGCTGACCATTAAGGATGACTCTCATGAAATAGTGACCGGGGACCAGACCGAAGTCTCCCGTGTGAACCATGCCTGTCCCTGCGCCCATCACACCGGCATCCACTACCCTGAGGATACGTCCTCCAAGGTCGCACACCTGCAGATTCACCAGTGCAGGACGGTCGAGAATGAGTTCAAGCACGCTGGATTCTGTAGCCGGATTCGGATAGAAGGATGTACCTGCGAGGACAGGACTCTCAACGGAGCCGACCGAGATGATAAAGCTTTGTTCCGCAGCAAATGCGGATCCTTCGTAGCCATTGTCGATGCTTTGAACGCTCCAGTAATAGGTTCCGACAGGTAAACCATTATAATCAATCCCGTCAGTCACCTGGAAGGCATTGCCCGGTGAGGTAATTTTGCGATAGCCGTTCGCTGTGTTCGCATGCGGTGAGCATTTAGTGACTCCACCAGGGCTGGTTCCCATCCGGATGTTGTAAGTGAGTGAGGCCGGATCCGATTCTGCATCCGTGGCAGCGTCCCAGCTCAGGGTCACGGTATTTCCGGTAACGATGGCCGTAAGACCTGCGGGTGGTGAGGGTGGTGTATTGGCTACAGTTGCGGTATTCCGGTAAAGCTGGGTGGTATATAATGAAAGGCCGGTCTGTCCGCTGAGAAGGATATCCAGATCATGGTCATTGTCATAATCTGCGACTGACATATGTCCGGGTCCGAACGCGGTAAAGGTGTTGCCGGCCATTTGATGAAAACCTGTACCGGAGTTGATATATACGGCGGTTTTCTTGCTTCCGCCGGTCCTTACGCCGGTGATATAAATATCAAGGTCCCCGTCATTGTCCATGTCTCCCCAACCACCTGAAGATGTCGAAACTGCTGCAATAGAATCCTTGAATACGAGGGTGAAACCGCTGCCGGTATTCATATAAATGCGTGATACCGTCAGCGTATCCGGGTTGCTGCCGCTGACCAGAATATCGCTGAAGCCATCGTTGTTATAATCTCCCCATGCGCAAAATCCTGAGGTCACATCATACACCTGATTGGCGTAGACCTCTGAGAAACCGCTGCCCGTATTCTGCCACAAGCCGGTCTTGGCTTCTCCGTTATTCAGGAGACCTGTGATGGCAATGTCTTTAAATCCGTCATTGTTAAAATCATTCCAGGCCAAAAAGCCGTTTTTTACACCATCGACAGGGAATGCAGAAACTTCAACAAACCCGGCCCCGTAATTCTGATACAGTTTTGTTTTGTTTGATGTGCCGTCGTCGCCACACACGAGGAGGTCAAGCCATCCGTCATTGTTAAAATCCGCCCAGGCTGCATGACAATATGAAAGCGGTGTGAAGGTTCCGGCGAATACCTCGGTAAAGCCGCTGCCTGTATTTTGGTACAGTTTCGCCGTTCTAGTCTCTGTAGTACCATATGCCCCTGCGATAAACAGGTCCGGATCTCCGTCATTGTCATAGTCGCCCCAGCGAGCCACTCCGCTGTTCACCCCCGTCAGGGCTCCGGCATAGACTTCGGTGAAATCTCCGCTGTTGTTATTGTATATGCGCGAGGTATAATAATCAACTGTTGAAACCATATAGTGACCGGTGATCACGAGGTCCTGGTCGCCGTCATTATCATAGTCGCCCCAGTCAGAATAGCTCTTATCGAGACCGATGATGGCAGAGGTGTCAAAAACAAACTGAGCGCTGGTTCCTGAAGGGAAAGCCGCCAGTAGGAAGCCACAGACCAAACTGAGCAAAAGGTAATGTTTTCTCATAAATTTTTGATTTAATCGTGTAAAGGTAATACACGAAGGAGGGCTTTCGTAAGCGGTGAAAAAAAAATTTCAGATCAGGCGGGTTTATCAGAAAAATACCGCTGGGAAATATAATGTACCGGGTACCATGCAGCGAAGAAACCTACCACCAGATCGATCAGCAATACCCAGAGGAAGTCTGCCCATTCAATTTTCACGGGATAGGCTTCTACCAGGAATGAGCCGCTGCTTTGAATGGTGATGAGTCCCAGCTCCTGCTGCAGGATACAAACCAGCAGTCCGAGCAGCAGTCCGATAAAGGCTCCGGAAAAGCTGATCAGCATACCTTCGGTGAGAAAGATCCGGCGAATGGTGGTATGACTTGCACCGAGGCTGTTAAGGATGGCGATATCCTTCTTCTTCTCGAGGATGAGCATGCTGAGGCTGCCGATAACATTGAAAGTGGCAATTATGAGGATAAAAGACAGGATCACGAAGACCGCCAGTTTCTCTGATTTCATGATTTTGAACAGGACCTCCTCCTGCTGAAAGCGGTTCTTCACGATATAAGCCGGGCCCAGCAAATCTTCAATTTCTTCTTGCACTTTCTCAGGATCAGCTCCAGCTTCGACTTTAAGTTCGAGTGCCGACAGGCGATGGCTGTAATCCAGCAACTTCCCGGCAAAGCGCAGGGGAACGATCACGTATTTCACATCAAAATCCTGCTGAATGCCAAAAAAACCTGAAGGCTGGATCTCTTCCATACTGAAGGCATCCATGGGGTCGATGGTTTTCGAAGCGGAACGCCTCGGAACATAAAGCGTAAGAGGATTTTCAAAATCGTTCAGCACCATTCCCATATTATAAGCGATGCCCTGACCCACGATGGCATAGTTGACTGCACCGGATTCCAGCAGGTATTCTCCTTCCACAATATTTTCATTCAGGCGGCTGGTGCATTCGTAACCGTCGCTCACACCCTTGATGGTTACAATATATTGCTTATCATGATATCTGAGAAGTGCATTTTCTTCTATAACTCCCGTATAGCAACTAATTCCGCTGATATCCCTCAGTTGCTGCAGGGGCAGGCTATCGGTGCTGAAAGTTTTCCCTTCGGCAACGGTGATTCTCAGATCCGGATTAAAGGAGTTAAAAAGTCTCGTGACCAGGCTCTCGAATCCGTTGAAAACAGATAAAACAATGATGAGGGCCATAGTCCCTGCCGCGATCCCCAGTACGGAGATGATGGAAATGATATTGATGATGTTGTGCGATTTTTTCGCGAACAGGTAGCGGCGGGCGATATAGAAAGGGAGGTTCAATTTACTGCTTCAGAAGTTTTTCAATATGTTCGATATAATCGAGCGAATCATCAATGTAGAACTCCAGTTCGGGAACCACGCGAAGCTGTTTGCGGACCCTGCCGGCCAGCAGGTGCCTGATCTCCCGCTTATTTTCGCGGATCTGGCTGAACAGGGCCTCTTTGTCGGGCGTGGCAAAAAGACTCAGGTAGGCGCGTGCAATAGAAAGGTCACTGGTCACGTTCACTTTGGTCACCGTGATCATGGCATGTCCTCTCAGGTGACCCATTTCACGCTGAAAGATCTCGCCCAGTTCCTTCTGAATGAGACGCGAAATTTTCTGCTGACGTATTGATTCCATTTCACAAAGATACAAATAAGCCCTCACCGTTCATCCATTCAATTCCCTTATCTTTGTCCCGATGAAAAAACTCCGCAACATCCTGAAGTTTGCCATGCCGTACTGGAAATATGCGGTGCTCAACATTATTTTCAATATTTTCGGGATCGCTTTTTCGCTGTTTTCCTTTGCTCTGGCCATTCCTGTCCTCCAGATCCTGTTCAAGACCCGTGACATGGTGATGGCTGCGCCGCCCCTGGCTTTCACCATCGACAGCATAACGGGGAATATCGACTACCTGATTTCCGTGGTGATCACAGAACAGGGAGAAACAACGGCATTGCTTTATATTTCTCTCGCCCTGGCCTTGTTATACTTTTTGAAGAACCTGTTTCGCTATCTTGCCATGTTTTATATGGCCAATGTGAGAAACGGTGCTGTGCGTGACATCCGGAATACATTATATAATAAGGTAACCATTCTTCCCCTGGCCTTTTTCTCCGAACAGCGCAAGGGCGACATTATGGCCAGGATGACCAATGATGTTCAGGAAATTGAGTGGAGTATGATGTCCTCACTGGAAATGATCTTCAGGGAACCCATAGCCATCATTTCCTATCTCGTCACCTTGTTTATTATCAGCCCTGAACTCACCGGCTTCGTGCTGATCCTGCTGCCGGTAAGCGGTTTCCTGATCGGACGGATCGGGAAGAGCCTGCGCAGAAGTTCCGACAAGAGCCAGGCCCTGATGGGGGATATCCTTTCATCGATCGAAGAGAGCATTTCGGGTCTGAGAATCATCAAGGCCTTCAATTCGATTGACTTCGTAAACAAACGCTTCAACCGGGTCAATAATGATTACACCAGGGTCATGATCCGCCTTTACCGCAAGCGTGACCTTGCCGGGCCGCTGAGTGAATTTCTCGCTATACTGGTGGTGATCATGGTGCTGTGGTACGGAGGTATCCTCATTTTCTCAGAGAATTCCAGTCTGGAAGCCGCGGTATTCCTGGTTTATATTGCTATCTTCAGTCAGATTATTCCTCCGGCCAAAGCCTTTACCCAGGCCTTCTATAATGTTCAAAAGGGTGCCGCATCGGTTGAACGCATCGAAAAAGTGCTGCAGGCCGAGGAAGTTATCATCGAGAAACCCGACGCGAGAGAGGTCATGTCATTCAATGATTGCATTGATTACCGTGATGTCAGCTTCTCATATGAGGAAGAAGCCGCGGTGCTGAACCACCTCAATCTGCGGATTGACAAAGGAAAGACCATTGCGGTGGTCGGCCCTTCAGGTGCAGGGAAATCAACCCTGGTGGATCTTCTTCCCCGCTTTTACAACTGCAGCGAAGGCGGTATCTATATCGACGGGGTGAACGTTAATGAATACCGTATTGATCATCTTCGGGGACTGATGGGAATCGTGGCCCAGGATACCATTTTATTTAATGATACTGTTTTCAACAATATTGCTTTCGGACTCGACAGTATCAGCGAGGAAGAAGTGATCAAAGCCGCTAAGATTGCCAATGCCCATGAGTTCATCGTGCAGATGGACAAGGGATACCAGACCCTGATCGGGGACCGGGGCATCAAGCTCAGCGGGGGACAAAGGCAGCGTCTCAGTATCGCACGGGCAGTACTGCGCAACCCTCCGATCCTCATCCTTGACGAAGCCACCTCATCGCTGGACACCGAATCGGAAAGGCTGGTTCAGGACGCTCTTGAGAACCTGATGAAGAACCGTACCTCCATCGTGATCGCCCACCGTTTATCGACGATTAAGTTTGCTGATGAGATCATCGTGCTGCAGCAGGGAGAGTTGGTGGAACGCGGAACTCACCAGGAGCTGATCGATAAAAACGGGGTGTACCGGAAACTTCACGACCTGCAAACCTTTTCATGATATGCCGGCTCCTGACCCCCGCATCATCCGGTTTATCAAACGTCATCATGTCCTGAACCTGGCTACCGTGTCGGAACTGGGACCCTGGGCCTGTTCCTGTTTTTATGTCTTCACCAACGAACCTCCGCGTTTCCTTTTCACATCTGACAAAAGTACAAGACATATCTCTGAAGCCATGACTGAGCAAAGAGTTGCCGGCACCATCACTCTGGAAACAAAGATTATCGGCAAAATCAGGGGATTGCAATTCACAGGGCGCATGGCTGAATGCACCGGAGAAGCGTTTCAGGAAGCCCGGCGCCTTTATCTGAAAAGGTTCCCTTATGCCGCCCCTTTCATGGGCGGCACGGCTCTATGGGAAATCAGTGTTGATCAACTCAAACTGACGGACAATCGCCTTGGTTTCGGGAAAAAGTTAATTTGGTGTAAAAATTCCTGAATCGGGGTGTTTTTACCCCTGAATGTTTGCTTTCAGCAGCTTAAGCAAACGTGTTAATAAATCCACCCATTTGTTGAAAGTTTTGGCTTGCCGGGCCTGAGGCAAAGGTCTATTTTAGCAGACCCGTAGTGGAAAAAACACGGCTGATGCAGCCACCGCATTTTCAACTATTTAGTATTAAGCAATTGTTAAATCACCTATAAGCGCCGGAAAATGGAAGAGAAATTATTTACTGACACCAATAAAAATACAGACCAGAAAAAGCCCACCCCTTACCAGGAAATTCTGGAAAAAAGAACACGGCCCGGTGTCCCGGAGGATGAAACCATACCGGCAGAAAATACGGCGCACGAGGTGACCTCATCATCGATCGTGACAGAAAGGAAGATCTATTCTTACGAGGAGGCTTTTGAGAAGACCGTTCAGTATTTCAAGGGGGATACCCTGGCGGCCAATGTATGGATCAACAAATACGCACTGAAAGACAGCGACGGCCACCTCTACGAATGCACTCCCAATGATATGCACTGGCGTATCGCACGCGAGATCGCACGCATTGAGAAGAAGTACCCCAACCCCATGAGCGAGGATCAGATCTTCATGCTGTTGCGCGACTTCAGGTACATTATTCCGCAGGGAAGTCCCATGGCCGGAATCGGGAATGACTTTCAGATCTCATCCCTTTCCAATTGCTTTGTGATCGGCAGCGATGCCGGCGGCGATTCCTACGGCGGTATCCTGAAAACCGACCAGGAGCAGGTGCAGCTCATGAAAAGGCGCGGTGGTGTGGGTCACGACCTGTCACATATCCGACCCTACGGAAGCCCTGTGAAAAATTCCGCCCTGACCTCCACGGGCATTGTTCCTTTCATGGAGCGCTATTCGAATTCCACCCGCGAAGTGGCCCAGGACGGGCGCCGCGGAGCCCTCATGCTCAGCATTTCCATCAAGCATCCCGACGTTGAGAATTTCATCGACGCCAAACTCGAAGACGGAAAAGTTACCGGGGCCAACATCAGCGTGAAGCTTGACGATGATTTCATGAAGGCCGTGGTCAATAACGGAAAATATACCCAACAGTGGCCGATCCTTTCGGCAAATCCTAAAGTAGTCAAGGAAATTGACGCCCTGCCCCTGTGGAACAAGATCATCCACAATGCCTGGAAATCAGCCGAACCCGGTGTGCTTTTCTGGAGTACCATCGAAAAAGAAGCCGTACCCGATTGTTATGCTGACCTGGGATTCAAAACCGTTTCCACCAATCCCTGCGGGGAAATCCCGCTTTGTCCTTACGACAGTTGCCGCTTGCTGGCACTTAACCTCTACAGCTACGTGGAGAACCCCTTTACCGATCATGCCTTCTTCAACAGTGAACTCTTTACCGAACATGTGCATTATGCCCAGCGTATGATGGACGACATCATTGACCTGGAAGCGGAGAAAATCGACGGCATCATCGCCAAGATCACTTCCGACCCGGAAGATGATGAAACCAAACGCACCGAACGCAGATTGTGGGAAAAGATCAGAGAAAAAACGCTTCAGGGAAGACGTACAGGAATCGGTATCACTGCCGAGGGTGATATGATCGCCGCCCTGGGCTGCCGTTACGGTTCTGATGCGGCAACTGATTTTTCCGTTGAGGTTCACAAAACTCTGGCGATTGAAGCTTATCGTTCATCCGTAAACCTGGGAAAAGAAAGGGGCGCCTTTGCGGTTTACAGTACGGAAAGAGAGAAAAATAATCCCTTCATTATCAGGCTCAAAGAAGCTGCTCCCGCCATGTATGAAGAAATGGCTAAACATGGCCGCCGCAATATCGCCCTGCTGACGGTAGCGCCCACAGGCAGTGTCAGCATCTGTACCCAAACCACCAGCGGTATCGAACCTGCCTTCAAAATCAATTATAAAAGACGCCGGAAAGTCAACCCCAACGATAAAAATGTTAAGGTCAGTTTCACCGACGATATCGGCGATGCATGGGAAGAGTACAATGTTTTTCATCCCAAATTTCTGAAATGGCTCAAGGTGAACAATTATGATGTGGATGAGGTGAAAACCTACACTGACGAGCAGTTAGAGCCCATTATTCAGACCTCTCCTTACTACAAAGCCACCGCCAACGACATCGACTGGGTCGCCAAGGTGAAAATGCAGGGCGCCATCCAGAAGTGGGTCGACCATTCCATCAGCGTCACGGTGAACGTACCTACTGAGACCACCGAGGAACTGGTCAGCCAGATTTACCAGACGGCCTGGGAAAGCGGCTGTAAGGGCGTTACCATTTACCGCGACGGATCCCGTTCGGGCGTTCTTGTAAGCGATAACAACAAAAAAGAAGAAGGCGATGAATTCAGAGAGACCCGTGCCCCGCAGCGCCCCAAGAAACTTGAGGCTGAGGTAGTGCGCTTCCAGAATGATTATGAAAAATGGGTGGCTGTTGTAGGATTGCTCAAAGGTAAACCTTATGAGATCTTCACCGGAAAGGCAGAAGACTTCTTCCTTCCTCCTTATGTGACCAAAGGCTGGGTGATCAAGAACAAGGATGATGATAATGAATCGGGTACACGCTACGACTTCCAGTTTGAAGACAAGCAGGGATATAAGTGTAATTTTGAAGGACTTTCGCGCACTTTCAGCGAAGAATACTGGAATTACGCCAAGCTGATCTCCGGCATCCTGCGTCATGGTATGCCCCTGATCTACGTGGTAGACCTGATCAGCAACCTCAGACTGGATACCGAAAACATCAACACCTGGAAAAACGGCGTGGTCCGCGCCCTTAAAAAGTTCATCCCCGACGGCACAGTGGCCGTCGATACCAAATGTCCGCACTGTGGCGACCCGAAAGGACTGGTCTACAAGGAAGGCTGCCTTACCTGCAACAGTTGCGGCTACTCCAAGTGCGGGTAAAGAACTGAAGTAAAAAACTTTAGGTAACGGGAGCCTCCGCTCCCGAACCTTGTTTTTTCTTTTCCTATTGATTCAGGTAATATTGAGTGTCAAGGTCATTTAAGTCTTTGTTTTTTTCTT
>CALGYY010000159.1 GCA_937934705.1 uncultured Bacteroidota bacterium | reverse complement strand
TGGAGTGAATACTAAAAATCGTCCCGAAGATGCCATAGCCAAGAATAACAAACTGGAAGGCAAAACATTCCTGTTTACAGGAAGCTTACAGCTATTCGGCCGCGATAGGGCCAAGCAGTTGGTAGAAGAAAATGGCGGCAAACTGTTAAGCGGCGTAAGTGCCAACCTGAACTACCTGGTAGTTGGCGAAGACGCCGGCAGCAAGCTTACCAAAGCACAAAAAATACCAACGATAACGGTGTTGACGGAGGATGAATTTTTGGCGATGATTGGGTAATTAACAGCGCTCCAATATCCCCGTAGTGCTAAAGCCATTTAGATAAGGTATAGTAGTAACTATACCGCCATAGCTTTCTACAAACGATGCGCCAACGATGTTGTCCTTTTGCCAGTCGCCGCCCTTTACAAGTACGTCAGGCTTAATGGCGTGGCTGAGGTTCCCGGCTGTGGACAATCGTTCCAGCCGGCATCATAGGTTCCGTCAAATGCTGCAGTATTGATCTGGGTAGGTCCTGTGATTGTAGCCACCGGCGTTGTACCCCAGGTAACGGTCATGTTCCATATCTTAACACCGTCAACGCCTGTTCCCCAAGAGTTTTCGTAGTATGCAAAAAAAGGTAACGGGGTCCCGGCAGGTGGCAGTCCCCCGTCAGAAGCATCTGCCGGAAGCGGAACGAAAAAGCCGCCTACACTTCCTGTTGTAAATGTCTGATAAATAGCCCGTGCAGATGGATTTCCCGCCAACATCTCTGTCCGCTCAAAACAATATACTTTATCTGTCAACTGATTCGAAGTCATATAATAACCGTTCTCCCAGATCGAAAATTTGAGGTAGTCAGGAAACTGCGGAGAGGTATAAGTGTATGTGTAGTAAGAACCCAGCGGGTCATTGGTGACAGAGATCGCAATATAGATTTTCCGGTCGGTGCTTGATCCGAACTGACTCAGAAACCAGCGGTCAGCGTACTTATCGTACATCACAATAGGGTCTCCATTGTTTGAAACGGCAGGACTCCAGAGATTGCCAAGGGTGAAAGTTGATACTACAGTTCCTGTTTTGCTGAACACTCTGACAGGAGTGGCATTCACAATTTGTATGTAATGATTCGGACTGGCTGCGCCTGTGGGATCGTTCGGCCGGTAGGCTCCGACATTCCCGGCCCATCCTGTTAAAGGCGCACGGTTGGAAATGTCTCTTGTTCCCATTGTTGTCTGGTGCACAGAAATATCATTTCCGTATTCCGGACCATCAGCGGCGGTGTAAAGGAAAGTCTGGTGACGCCTGTTGGCCCGGTCGGGCGATTCCTTTTTCAGGCTGTCACGCGACGGAAAATAAGGCTGCTCTTTGATTAGCTCTCTCAAAGGTTTGGTTATCGCAAAAGAAGATGGATACAAAACCTCGCTATCCTGCGCTAAAGTCATGGTTTGAGCCATCAATAGCCCGGTCATCAGTAGAAGTATACGTTTCATGAGAAATGGATTTTACTAAACCAAAAATACAAATTTATAAGCGGTTTCAGAACACTCAAAACCGATTATTTTCACAATCAGAGGTGAATAAGCTGATTGTATAGGCTAATTTCGTTTGATCGTCAGCTAAAACGATTCAGGTAATACGCTTTCGATCAATCACAGGTGATCAGTATTTTCATTACATCTATTTCATCTGTTGATTCAAGCACTAAGGTATAGAAACCCGCTTCGAGTTGTTGACCAGAGGCATCACTGGCATCCCAACCGAACACATAAGAAGGTCCGCCTGAAGGATTCATCGTTTTCGCAAATAGCTCACGACCGCTCATGTCCAGTACCCTGAAAACAAAAACATTTTCCATGGGTGTACTAATGACGAATCCATCAGAAGAGGGATTGGGATAGACACTGCTTCCGCCTTCTTCCCGTTTTTCAGAGAGCCCTGTAGCTGTTACCATGAACTGAAGTGTATCTGACCATTCGCTCCAGCGTACGTTCTGATCACGGTAGCGCATCCTCCACATATAGGTTTCTCCCGTTTGCAGTATACCGGCAGGGACCTGGTAAGTACTCAGATCAATACCATTGTTGAGGTTCACCTGCATAAAAAGCGGGGAGCCGCTGTCGCCATACCAGTCATCAACATCCCGGATCACGTCAAGCAAGGGGGCATTAAAGCTCCCGCTGATCAGGGCCAGTTGAAAACGGGAACTCATCAGGGTGTCTGTTCCGCTGAAAGGAGAAGCGGTCAGAACAGGTTCAGCAGTCGCCGTTGCATAAGGTATCAATGCATCCGGTTTCAGGGGTGCCGGTCGGTTGAAGTAGCGGTGCCAACGGTCAATCACCGTCAGGTTAAGTGGTTTGTTTGAATGGCCAAGACTGTAAGTCGTGGCATCCACCTCATGTGAACTCATATCCACTTCCAGCAACATAAAACTGTAATGATCCGCTGACTTCTGAATTTCAGGATAGTTTGTCTGATTGGAATACATTCCCCAGCGATCAAGCGCACCACCGGCACCACCGCACAATACCGCCCTGAAATCCCAGTCACCGGGGTGATCAGCCATTATTGTCCCGCGCTCATAATTATGAGCATGCCCCCAGGTGATCATCGCCATCTTCGGATAGTTCACCAAAACCGGCAGAACCGAGTTCTCAACGTATGAGGTATTCCCGTCGGGCCACATTTCACTGTGCGCAGGCTGGTGATTAAAAACGAATACCATCTGAATGTCCGGATTAACGGCAGAGGTATTCATCTGACCCTGCAACCAGGAAGTCTGGGTCGAATTATTATATAAGCCATTAGTATTCAATGATATAAACTGACATGGCCCAATATTGAAGGTGTAGTACTTTTCATTGTTCCCGGTCAGGCTTTCATATTTTACATACTGATAGTAATAAGGACTTTCGCTTTCATGATTTCCGATGGAGACCATGATGGGAACATATGCCGAAATTGCTGAATATGGATTAAAGAATTCATTTCCGTAACGCCCTATCTCCGTGCCGTTCTGAACAATATCGCCGCTGTGGACCACCAGATGAACTGAATCCATCCAGTCATTTCCGTACAATTCTCTCATTTTGTAAACGATAGTATCTGCAATCAGGCGGCTGACATCTCCTGCATTGGCCTGGGAATCACCCACTTTCAGTATCCTCAGGTATTTAGCCTGTGATACCCCTTGCGGAAGGGTCCGGAAATGATACATCGCGGAAGTGTCATCACCACTGATGCACCTGTAATAATAACGGGTGTCAGAAGTCAGGCCGGAAAGCACAACGGTATGCCAACGGTCGGAAGAGACAGCCTCGCTGCTGCCTGTTGCAGACTGGCCCAGTGCTGTTGTGGTACCAAATTGAATAATGCTTGATGCCGTATTTTGCGAATGCCAGCTGATGGTCATCCCATCCATTGCCGGAGTCTGCAGATAAGGCATGATATCGGAAGAGCGGAAGCCGCCCAATCCTTTTACCTCCGCTGCAGTAAGACAGCTGCTGAATATCGCCAGTTGTGCGCAGTAGATCAGGTTGTCTTCAGAATTGTTGTCTGCAAAAAAAAGCAAAGTGCTTTCGACCCCATAAGTCAGGTCAACAGGTTGCGGAGTCCCGTTTATCACCAGGTGTCCGTTAACATAATACCTGAAACTACTGCCATTATCAACCGTGATCAGCACCCGGTACCAGGTGCGGTTCTTAATCGAAAAAGCAGAATATCCCGTCGCCGAAATCCCCAGCTGGCTGTTGGTATTGATGAAAGCATCCCCGTCGTTGGAATTGTTTTGCTTTGTTTGAAACAAGGAGTGATAAACATTGGGGTTATCGATCATGATATCAAAAAGGAGGGAGTATTCATTCACGTAACTTCCTCCGCCATTGGCCGGGATGCCGTGTGTACAGGTATAATAGCTACCCACACCGATGGCCACAGCACTGTCGCCCGGAACGGGACCTGCCACCGGAATATGGCTTCCGGTTAGTATAAGATTGTTTCCCACGCTGGCCTGAAGAAGATTGGATGGGTCATCAAATGTCCAGCGGCCTGCGAGACTTGAGGGCCATACCTGAGATAAGCATGAAGCTACTGAAAGTGTGAAGAATAGTGATAACAAGCCGGTTTTCATAAGCAGGGGGTTTTTACAAAAATACAGATTAAACTTCTGAAAGCGGGGGAAAGCTTCGTTTTATAGGCAAACATTGGAATGAATAGGATACCTTTGTTTTTCAAACGCCCTTGCATCAGATGATACTGTTCTTCTCAGAGATTTTATCGAAACGAAAACAAATATGCTGAGAGAAGGAGAGAAATACAGCTTCCGTATCCAGCGCATTGTTGAAATGCCGCCGGATCAGGAACTTTTCTTTGTCCTGGAGGGACCGGATGAAAAGAAGTTCCTTCTCCAGGAACTGATGTACAGGCATTACAATTTGAAACCCGGTCAGGAATTGATTTGCAGAGTCGACAAGATTAATTGCAGCGGACGGATTTATCTTGAGCCCGATCATCCCTTCTGCGCTCCAGGCGACTTGGTCGGGTTTACCCGCATCGCCCGCACTGATCTGATCAACTCTATGGGCCAACGAGAGTTGCTGCTCATGCTGGAGGACCCCTGGGGACAATCGGCCTGCCTGAATATCAGCGCTGCACCAAAACTGGATCAGGAAGTATCCCTTCAATGCAGGGTAGAGCGGATAAAAAAGGGAGAGTTGCAGATCTCACATCCCTCCATCGAATATTTCGGAAGTGGAAGGGCTCCCGAAGAAGACGAAGCATTTCAGGTGGCTGCAATTTCAACTTTGTCACCCAACAATGAGTATTACCGCCTCCAACAGGGAGATAGTTTTCATTACCTGAAATGCCGGTATTACCAAAAGTACCATATCCAGAAAGACACACAGCTTCAATGCGATATTCTCGGAAAACCGGCATTGTTTCATCATTACCTTGAGCCCCTGCATCCTTATTACCGCAAAGGGGAATCTTATGATTTCGACTTTTTGAGAAAGGAAAACCAAACAGTTCATGCAAGCAGAACCCCGAGGCTGGTCGTGTCTGATCTTCTCGGACATGAATACACCCTGGAATACGATGGGGAAGTTCCTCAATGGATCAGGTCAGTAAGAGCTAAAGTATTAAATATCAGAATGAGTAAACTGATATTGGAGGCTGAGAGCCTGACTTAATATCAGCGGATGGCGACAGAGGTTCCGCAATAGCTGCAATTCCCCTTGCCATCAAGGCCATGAATGCTGCATGCATAGTGATGACGGGAGACCACGAGTCTTTTACAGTTCGGGCAAAGGGTGTCACTTTTTCCATCCACATGGAGATTGCCCAGGTAGACATAATTCAGCTTTTCAGATGCAAGTTGATAAAAATCAAGCATTTTGTTCTCAGATGGAGGAGGGGAGGAGGAGCGAAAACGGGGGAAATAGCGGCTGATATGCAAAGGCGTGGATGGTCCCAATTCATCACAAATCCACTGAACCAGACTGGTGAATTCGTCTTCTTCATCATTCATACCACTGACCACCAGGTGTGTGATCTCCAGATGAGATCCGGAAGACCTGATCAACTTAAGACTATCCAGCACAGGCTTGAGTGAAGCTCCTGAGAATCTGCGGTAGGAAGCATCATTGAAGAACTTCAAGTCAATATTGAAGCAATCAATTATATCAATCAGTCTTTCAAGTGGTTTCGTATTAATGTACCCATTACTTACGAGTATATTCTTCATCCCGTGAAGGCGAACTTTTTCCGCCATTTCGCAGACCCACTCAAAGAAAACCACGGGCTCATTGTAGGTGTATGCCAGACCAATGTTTTCCGGGACAGATTTCAGGCTTTCCACCAGCTCATCAGGGTGAGTTGGAGGTTTATTCAGATAAGGAACAGGCCTTTGCGAAATGTCGTGGTTTTGGCAAAATATGCAGGAGAGATTGCAACCGTAACTACCGGCAGAAAGTACTGTGCGGCCCGGAAAAAAATGATAGAGCGGTTTCTTTTCGACCGGATCCTCATTCAGGGCGCTGAGTTGTCCGTAAGACCGGGCCCACAACTTCCCTTCATGATTGACCCTGACGTGGCATTTCCCGGCCATTTCAGGGGAAATGCTGCACTGATGCGGGCACAAAGTACATCTTATCCGTTGATTATCTGCGGTTTCGTAATACTGAGCCTCTAAAAGCATACTCAAAAGTACCGGTTTTCCTTGAATGACTGGCCCGCTCGCGAATATTCTATATTTTTACCCAATGATCCGAACCATGAGCAGGCTGATGGTTTTCCTGTTGGTGTTCCTTTCGGGACTTCAATCACAAAGAGCTTATGCTCAGTCTGTTAAGCAGATAAAAAGAACATCATTTTCCAGGATGCATTCACAGGAGCCTGACTCAAATTACGTGAAGACTTACAAAAACAAGCTGATGATTGCCCTGGTGGGCACCCGTAAATTCCAACACATCACCCTGAGTACCCTTGGCAGTCATGATAATCTGCGATATATGCCCAATAATCCCTATGCTTTTGGCGCCGGATTTTCGTATAATTGGCTCTCGCTGGACCTCACCTTAAAATTCCCATATCTGACCCGTATGTATGATAAAAAAGGGGACACAGATATTTTCAGGATCAGGCTGGGATATAACAAGCCCAAAATCTGGCTGACAACACTGATGCAAATGTGCCGTGGCTTCTATATCCATAATATTCAGAAATTTGATCCTGAATGGTTTCAGTACAATGATGCTTACCCCGTCAGGCCTGACATTCTGAATTTCTCCTGGTACACCAGCCTGTATTATTCCTTTAACAACAGGAACATTACCTATCAGAGTTCGCTGGGATGGGAGCAAAGACAAAAAAAGAGTGCGGGAACATTTCTGCTGGGAGGATCTGTATTCGCCAATTACCTTTCAGCCGATTCGTCAATGGTTCCTGAAGAATTTGGGGAGTATTTCAACGAAGACATGAATCTGACCGAGCAATTCAATCTTCAATACGGAATTAATTGCGGATATGTACACACATTCCTGCTATCCAAATACTTGTATCTTTCTTTGTGCATCTATCCGGGGATACATTACCAGACCGCCCACCAGATCAGTCCTCTGGGAGGAAAAAGAGATATCAGCGGGGATTTCGGATCCGTAACAGAAGCCAGGGCGGTTTTAGGCTACAATACAGATAAGTACTATGGTGGGGTCACATTTAACGAAATCGGAATACTGCACTTTCCGGAAAATACGATCCTTACCAACGGCTATGCTTTTCTGAAATTCTTTGTGGGACGCAGATTCAATCTTGAACCACTGTTTAAAAACCGCAGACACAGCAACAGTTAATACCGATCAACTTTAACACAGAGCACTGTATATCAGGTTTTTTCTGTTCATCCTTCTGTCTTATAATTAATATTATGTTAAATAGCAAATATTAAAGTAAAGGGAGAAGTCTTTGACTTCCCCCCTTATTTCTAAGTCTGAAAAAGGATTATTTCAGGTTCTTGATCTTCTCATCAATAACTTTGAGCTTCTCCATATTGTTGGTCCTGGTGTAGAGTTGCTTCAGCGAAATGAGAGTGCTGACATCATTCGGGTTAATCGTTTCAGCTTTCTCGAGCGTAGGAATCGCCTTTTCGAGTAATTTATCGGCTTTTTCCTTTAACTGGTCGTACAAAGGATCACCGATCGGCAATTTATTGGCCTCTTCCATTATACTCGCAGCCGTATTGACATAAAGCGCTCCGAGGTTATAAATGGCATCAAAATAATCAGGCTTAATCTCAATGGCCTTATTGTATGATTTTTCAGCCTCATCAAAATTTCCGAATTCTGCCATGTTTACACCAATTGCGTAATGCAAAAGATGATTGTTGGGGTCTTTCTCAACCGCAATACGCAGCAGATCCTGTGCTTCCTTGTTCTTGCCCTGCCCCAGGTAAATGTTACATTCTGCAATGATAAGGGTCAGATCCTCAGGCATTAACTTCCGCCCTTTTTGGATTGTGGCCATTGCTTTAACGGTATCTTTTTCAGCTTTGTAGATGTTGGCCAACGAACTGTAAACCAAACCCTGATGGTACTGATTCTTTACCAGATCCTCAAGATAGGTCTTTGCCTTGACATCATCCTTCAATTGTATGGCACACAATGCCGCATTGAACGTGGCAATCGTATCCTTCAGGCTGAAAGCACTGTTGATCTTGCGGGTCATCTCAAATTTCTCCATTGCAGTGCTGTAATCCTGATTATTGTACAGATCCACCCCCTGATTGTAAAACTGCTCTCCCACTACATAGAGTCCGATGACCGGTGATGGCGGGTTCAGACTTTCATTCATGATTTCCTTATCTATTTCAATTGCTTTCTGGTAAGAATCGTAAGCAACCTGCAGAGCATTGGGATCTAATGACTTGAACTTCTCATTCAGAAATATGCTCAGGTAAATGTTTCCGCGGTAGAACCATGTTTTGGCTAATCCGCTGGTTTGAACATTAGTAATGGCACCGTCGATATTGGTTTTGGCTTTGTCCAGCTGTCCGTTTCTCAGATAGTTGAAAGCGCTGACCACGGCTGCGTTCTGTGCCGATGCCCCCATGAAAATCACGCAGGCCGCCAGAACTAAAGAAAATCTTTTCATACAGATTTCGTTTTGATTATTATTTGATATGTTTTGTTGCTGACAGTGCAGCAAATATAGGATTTTTTAACGTGCGCAAATGCTTTGCCAAAAAAGACGCGGCTTACAGCAATTTATTTTTCCTCTTCATCCTCCCCTTCAACGTTCCCGTTATTCTCCTCCTCATCTTCCGGCAGTTCATCATCGGCCTCCGTCTCCTCATCTTCCACCACCTCACTGTCGTCGATTTCCTGATCGGCCAGATATTCCTTGTCAGAACGGTGAGCATCCTCTTCTTCGTCTTCACTCATCGCAACTTTTGTCACCGCTGCAATAGAATCGTCTTTCAGGTTGATGAGTCTGACACCCTGTGTTGCCCTTCCCATCAGCCTCAGGTCGCTTACCGCGATGCGGATTAAAATACCGCTTTTGTTGATGATCATCAGGTCGTCCTTATCAGTCACATCCAGAATGGTGATCAGTGAGCCCGTTTTCTCCGTCACATTCATCGTCTTCACTCCTTTACCTCCGCGGTTTGTGACCCTGTATGCTTCCAGATCAGAACGTTTTCCGTAGCCGTTTTCTGACACCACCAGAATGTTACTTTCATCAGCACTCACGCAGATCATTCCGACGACTTCGTCGCTGGCATCCTTCATACTGATACCCCTGACACCGGCAGCATTTCGGCCCATCGGTCTCACCTTCTCCTCGCTGAAGCGGATAGCCCGGCCTGAACGCAGGGCCATCAGCACTTCACTTTTCCCGTTGGTCAGCCTGGCCTGCAGCAATTCATCACCTTCCCGGATCGTAATTGCATTGATGCCGTTTTGCCTGGGTCTGGAATAAGCTTCCAGTGTCGTTTTCTTGATGACCCCTTTACGGGTGCACAGAATGATAAACGTATTTGCAGCGTATTCCTTGTCGGTCAGATCTTTTACATTCAGAAAAGCTTTGACCTTATCATCGGTCGGCAGATTGATCATATTCTGTATGGCCCTGCCTTTGGATGTTTTGTTTCCTTCAGGGATCTCAAATACTCTCAGCCAGAAGCAACGCCCCTTCTCTGTAAAGAAAATCATATAGTCGTGCATGGTGGCTACATACAGGTATTCCACGAAATCCTCATCCCGGATATCGCTGCCCCGGGAACCACGTCCTCCCCTGTTCTGCCTGCGGTATTCAGAGAGCGGAGTGCGCTTGATATAACCCATGTGAGAAATGGTGATGACCATTTCTTCGTTTGCAATCGTGTCTTCTATCCTGAAATCGCTGGCGGAATAGACGATATCTGTCCTGGGCTCATCGCCATATTTTTCTTTCACTTCCAGTAATTCCTCCCGGATAATCTTCATACGGAGGTCAACATTCGCCAGTATTTCTTTCAGATAAGCGATCAGCTTCATGAGTTCCTCATATTCTTTTCTGAGGTTCTCCCGCTCCAGTCCCACCAGTGCTCTTAAACGCATATCAACAATAGCACGGGCCTGTATTTCACTCAGACCGAAACGGTCCATGAGTCCAAGACGCGCATCTTCAACCGTTTGTGATTCGCGGATCAGTTTGATGACCTCATCAATGTGATCGAGTGCAATGAGCAGTCCTTCAACGATATGTGCTCTCTTTTCTGCCTGTTCCAGTTCATACTGAGTCCGTCTGACGACGACTTCATGGCGGTGAGCCACAAAATTCACGATCAGGTCCTTCAGATTCAGCATCATCGGTCGTCCCTTGACCAGGGCAATGTTGTTCACATTGAATGAGCTTTGCAGCGGTGTTTGCTGGTAGAGCTTATTCAGCACAACATTGGAAATGGCATCCTTGCGGAGTTCATAAACGATACGTATACCGTTTTTATCACTTTCATCCCTGATATCGCTGATGCCTTCAATCTTCTTTTCCTGCACCAGGTCGGCAGTTTTCTTGATCATTTCCGCTTTATTGACCTGGTATGGAATAGAAGTCACCACGATCATCTCGTGTCCATGTTCCTCTTCGATGGTGGACTCCCCTCTGACCACGATGCGTCCCCTGCCGGTTTCATAGGCATCTTTAACGCCTTCGTAGCCATATATGACCCCGCCGGTAGGAAAATCCGGCGCCTTAATAAATTTCATCAGCTCGGGGATGGTGATTTCATTATTATCAATGTATGCTACAATACCATCAACCACTTCGCGGAGATTGTGAGGTGGAATATTGGTGGCCATCCCTACAGCAATACCGGAAGCCCCTTTAACCAGCAGATTGGGTATTTTAGCCGGTAATACCGTGGGCTCTTCCAGGGTATCGTCGAAATTGAGCTGGAAATCGACCGTGTTCTTGTCGAGATCTGCCAGCATTTCTTCTGCGATCTTGCGGAGTCTTGCTTCGGTATAACGCATTGCAGCCGGACTGTCACCGTCGATGGAACCGAAATTACCCTGTCCATCGATCAGTGGGTAACGCAATGACCATTCCTGCGCCATGCGGACCATGGCATCATAAACAGAGGTATCTCCGTGCGGATGATACTTACCCAGAACCTCTCCCACGATTCTTGCTGATTTCTTGTGTGGCCGGTTAGATGTGTTACCCAAATCGTGCATTCCGAATAAAACCCTGCGGTGCACTGGTTTAAGCCCGTCCCTGACGTCCGGAAGCGCCCTCGAAACGATGACCGACATCGAATAATCGATATAGGCGGTCTTCATTTGATCTTCAATGTTCACCCGGACAATCTTCTGCTCTTCGCTCATAAATTATAATTCAGTCATTTATAGATAATTAAATTCCTTTAAAAGGCCTACGAAAGTACGAATTTTTATCCGAATCACCGTGTGTTTTCGGGTGAAAAACTTTCAAATTATTATAAACAGAAAAGTGTTGATAATTCAGAGGCTGAAAAGCCCTGCAATATCAATGTTTCTGAGTAATTTTGAGTCTCGCAAAAATTGCGTATCTTTGTGAATCATCCACTTATATTTTCTTATTCTTATGGAAGCTAAATTTTCCCAAAGGGTCAAGGACGTTCTGCAGTATAGTAAGGAGGAAGCGATCCGTCTGGGGAACGACTATATCGGCATCGAGCATTTATTCCTGGGCATGGTCAGGGAAGGTGAAGGTATGGCCATCAAAATCCTCCTTTTGCTGGGCGTGAATCTGACGGATATGCGTAAAACCATTGAACGGGCCATTCGTTCAAACACTGACAAGGAAAGGACAGTTGTTAACCTCCCTCTGGCGAAACAGGCGGAGCGTGCGTTGAAGATCACCTACCTGGAGGCCAAGATATTCAAGAATGATATGATAGGCACGGAGCATCTTTTACTGGCTATTCTGAAGGATGAGGCCAACCTGGTCACCAAAACCTTTAACAAACAGGGGATTACCTACGATGATGTGCGTCAGGAGTTGAGAAACCTGAGTAATGTTCAGGATGAAAGCAAGATGGATCCCCGTGATGAGATCCCCGGAAGCGGCGATGAACCGGAAGAAGGCAGTTTTGGCGGAGAGATCAAGCGACCGGCTGATTCCAAGTCCAAAACCCCTGTGCTGGATAACTTTGGACGGGATTTGACAAGGCTTGCGGAAGATGATAAACTGGATCCTGTGGTCGGTCGTGAAAAGGAACTGGAGCGCATCGCCCAGATTCTGAGTCGGCGCAAAAAGAATAACCCGGTCCTCATTGGTGAAGCAGGGGTAGGAAAATCGGCCATTGCAGAAGGTCTGGCCCTGAGGATCGTTCAGCGTAAAGTTTCCCGCGCATTGTTCGATAAACGAATCATATCGCTCGACCTGGCCTCGCTGGTAGCGGGAACAAAATACCGCGGACAGTTCGAAGAGCGCATGAAAGCGGTGCTCAATGAATTGGAAAAGAACCACGACGTCATTCTCTTTATCGACGAGATCCATACGATTGTTGGCGCAGGTGGGGCATCCGGTTCACTGGATGCGTCCAATATGTTCAAACCAGCACTGGCAAGAGGAGAAATTCAGTGCATCGGAGCCACTACCCTCGACGAATACCGGCAGTATATTGAAAAGGACGGAGCCCTTGAGCGCCGTTTCCAGAAAGTGCTGGTGGAACCCACCACCCCGGATGAAACGGTGGAAATTTTATACAAGATTAAGGAAAAATACGAAAATCACCACCTGGTCATCTACAGTGACGATGCTGTGAAAGCCTGTGTTTCACTCACTTCTCGTTATGTAAGTGACCGTTGCCTGCCCGATAAAGCCATTGATGCCATGGATGAAGCCGGAGCCAGGGTGCACATTACAAATATTCACGTCCCCGAATCCATTGTCAGGATAGAATCTTCGATTGAAGAGGTGAAAACGCTGAAAAGGAAAGCTATCGACAGCCAGAAATATGAAGAAGCAGCTGAATTCCGTGACAAGGAACGTAAACTGAACGAAGAACTTGAACGCAGTAAGAAGCAATGGCTCTCTGAATCGCAGATTAACAGGGAAACGGTTACCGAACAGGACGTCGCCGAGGTAGTGGCAATGATGACCGGGGTTCCCGTGCAGCGGATTGCCCAGAATGAAGGTGACCGACTGATACGCATGGAAAACGAACTTGCGGGTATGGTGATTGGTCAGGATGATGCGATTAAAAAAGTGACCAAAGCGATCCGCCGCAACAGGGCGGGACTGAAAGACCCGAATAAGCCCATCGGTACTTTCATTTTTCTTGGCCCCACTGGTGTAGGAAAAACATACCTCGCCAAAGTACTCTCTAAATACCTCTTCGATTCGGATGAAGCCATGATCCGTATCGACATGAGCGAATACATGGAGAAATTCGCGGTTTCACGCCTGATCGGGGCACCTCCGGGTTATGTGGGGTATGAAGAAGGCGGGCAGCTGACGGAGAAAGTACGCCGTAAACCCTATTCTGTCGTTCTGCTTGACGAAATTGAAAAAGCCCATCCCGATGTTTTCCATCTCCTGCTGCAGGTTCTTGATGACGGACAGTTAACCGACAGTTTCGGCCGTAAGATCGATTTCAAGAACACTATCATTATCATGACCTCTAACATCGGTTCAAGGCAATTGAAGGAGTTTGGTCAGGGCGTTGGTTTTCAGACAGCAGCCAAGGAAAACAACAAGGCTGGTTATGCCAAGAGTGTGATCGAGAATGCACTGCGCAAAAGCTTTGCTCCTGAGTTCCTCAACCGTATCGACGATGTAATTATATTTGAAGATATCAAACGGGAAGACATTCACCGGATTATCGACATTGAGCTTTCGCACCTTTACAAGCGGGTTGAGATCCTGGGATACACGGTTGAAATCACCGAAAAAGCCAAAGACTTTCTGATGGACAAGGGCTGGGATCCCAACTTTGGTGCACGTCCCCTCAAAAGGGCCATTCAAAAATATGTGGAAGATGTCCTGGCTGAGGAAATTATCAAATCAAAACTGAAAGAGGGTGATGTCATCACAGTTGATTACGACAGCGAAAAGGATGATATGACCGTTTCGATCGCCCATCAGGGAAAAGCAGTCAAAGAAAAGAAAGAAAAGAAAAGCACCGGCTGAGTTCTTTCATTCTCCTGAATCAGCCACAAAAAAAAGCTGCCCTGAAGAGGCAGCTTTTTTTTTGCAGCGAATGCACATTATTTAAGAATACTCTTTGAGATCACCACACGCTGTACCTGATTGGTCCCTTCATAGATCTGACACAGCTTGGCGTCGCGCATCATTTTCTCTACTCCGAAATCACGGGAATAACCATCTCCGGCCATCACCTGAACAGCATCTGTGGTCACCTTCATGGCGATGTCGCTGGCATACATCTTTGACATGGCTGAGAGCTTCGATGATTCTTTTTCACCCGTATCATAGCTCTGACAGGCTCTCATGGTAAGGAGATAAGCGGCTTCGACCTGAGTAGCCATATCGGCCAGCATAAAGGAAACGCCCTGAAGCGCCGTAACCGGTGCCCCGAATTGTATGCGGTTCTTGGCCCATTCTCTGGCCGTATCGTAGGCTGCTTTGGCGCAACCCACGCTCAGACCGGCTACCCCCGTACGCGTACGGTCGAATGTTTTCATGGCAATGAGGAAACCCTGTCCCTCCTCGCCCAGCTTGTTGAAAGCAGGGACCTCTACATCCTTGAAAACAATCTCATTCTGCACACTCGCCTTTTGTCCCATTTTCTGTAGACGCGGCTTCACCTCAATACCAGGCAACTCAGCAGGTACAATGAATGCAGTGAGGCTACGGGCACCCTTTTCAGGATTTGTCAGCGCGAAAACCGTAAAGAAATCAGCCACTTCAGCATTGGTGATAAATCTTTTATGTCCGTTCAGGATGTATTTATCACCCTGTAATATTGCTGTAGACTTAATGTTGGCCACGTCCGAACCTGCATTGGGTTCAGTCAGGCAATAGGCCGCTACGCCTTTTTTTTCAACGATACGGCCGAAGAATTTTTTCTTTTGCTCTTCATTTCCGGCAAGAATAAGAGGGGTGAGAGCAAGGGTATTCGCATCAATACAAATCCCGATGCCGATACAACCGTAGCCCAGTTCAATAGAGGCCAGGGTTGATTCCACCAGGTTGTATCCGTTGCCTCCGTATTGAACCGGGACCTGACCGTTCATCAGCCCTTCGTCATATGCTTTCTTCACTACTTCCCAGGGGAACTCTGCCAGTTCATCATACTTCATTCGGACCGGAACAATAACGCGCGATGTAAATTCGCGGTAGCGTTCAACGATCTCCTTAAGTTTGCCATCAATTGTAAAATCAATCATATTCGGTGTGTTTTGGTTTGGTTTCGGGAATATGCTGCATGAGGTTTTATTCACCTAAATTTGCAGCGTGGTGCAAAGATAATAAAAAGAAACAGGAGCGGTATATTATCCCCCTGATTTGCATAATGATACAAAATAAAACTAAATATATATTATTTAAATCATGAATACCCGGGCTCTCTTTATGCGCCATCTGGCGCCCACCTCCCCTGCCCCGCTCGGGCTGGAGATCAGCAGTGCCAATGGGATCTATCTGCGTGACAGTGAGGGTAAGGTTTACCGTGACCTGATCTCAGGGATCGCTGTATCCAACCTGGGCCACGCCCATCCGGAGATACTGAAGACCATTGAGGAACAGGCGTCCCGCAACCTTCATCTGATGGTTTACGGGGAACTGATCCAGGCCCCACAGGTTGTATTGGCCAAAAAACTGTCAGATGAGCTCCCTGCATCACTTGACTGCTGCTACTTCGTGAATTCAGGATCGGAAGCTGTGGAGGGGGCTATGAAGCTGGCCCGGCGGTACACGGGCAGGTCAGAGATTTTCTCCTTTAACAATGCTTACCATGGGAGCAGCATGGGGGCGCTCAGTCTGATGGGTTGCGAGCGCCTGAAGTCCCCTTTCAGACCACTGCTGCCGGGAATCAGAAGGTTACGCCTGAATCATGAGCCGGATCTTATTCAGTTAGATGAGCAAACTGCGGCTGTGATCATTGAACCGATACAGGGTGAAGCCGGGATCAGGATAGCTGAACTTTCCTATCTGAAGGCGCTCCGCAAGCGGTGTTCAGAGCTCGGGATACTGCTGATTTTTGATGAAATCCAGAGCGGCATGGGGCGCTGCGGCAGCTTGTTCCGGTTTATGCAATGCCAGGTGATTCCTGATGTTTTACTTACAGCCAAAGCATTTGGAGGTGGCTTGCCCCTGGGTGCCTTTATTGCAGGTCATGAGATCATGAAAGCTCTCAGTGAGAACCCGGTGCTGGGACATATTACCACTTTTGGCGGGCACCCGCTCAGTTGCGCCACGGCCATCACAGCGCTCAGAATCATCCATGAAGAGGGTCTGATGGAAAATGCTGCTGAACGTTCACTGCAATTTTCAGAAAACCTCCGGGATCTTCCCGGACTGAAAGAGATCAGGAGGTGCGGACTATTGATGGCTCTGGATTTCGGCGATGCTGCCCGGGTTGAAAAGATCGTTCAGGCAGGATTAAAGCACGGTCTTTTGCTTGACTGGTTTCTGTTTGACGAAGGATCGGTCAGGATTGCCCCACCGCTGACCATCACAAAAGAGGAGACTGAGGATTGCTGTGAAAGACTCAGGCAAGCCTGCCGGGATTAATCATTTGATGCGACACCACATCACGCGCTCTCCTTCGAGGTAGGCTTCCAGCATATCTCCGATTTTCACCGGACCGACCCCTGCCGGTGTCCCTGTAAATATAAGATCTCCGTGCTTCAGAGTAAAGAAGCGTGAAACGTAAGAAATTATTTTCTCCGGACTGAAGATCATATCCTGACTGTTCCCCTGCTGTACTGTGTTGCCGTTTAAATCGAGCCTGAACTCCACCCCTTTAGCGAAATCGTAAAGGCTTTTAGGAAAAAACCTGCTGACCGGTGCACTATTATCAAAAGCCTTGGCCATTTCCCAGGGCAAGCCCTTTTCGCTTTGCTGCCTTTGAAGGTCACGTGCGGTAAAATCGATTCCCAGTCCGACTTCATCCCAGTATGTATGTGCAAAGCGAGGGCTGATATACTTTCCGACCTTGCAGATCTTCAGCACCAGCTCGAGCTCGTAATGAAGCTCACGACTGAAATCAGGAATGAAAAACGGCCGGTTGGAGCGGACGAGGGCGGTTTCGGGTTTCAGAAAAAAAACAGGAGCTTCCGGGAGCTCATGCTGCAGTTCTTTGGCATGAGCGGCGTAATTGCGGCCAATGCAGATAATCTTCATGATTATTTGATATGCACCGAATCGTTGTTAAATCCACTCAGCATGATAGCATCAATAATCTTCTTGGTCGACATCGGAAAATCTGCCTTTTTCATCCAATCAAAATACTGGGGCTCTTTGCGAAAAACTTCTTTCACGGTCTGCCCCTTGTATTTTCCGAAATTGAAAACAGCTTCTCCCTGGTCATTATAAACGATGTGGCCTACAAGGTCTGCATTACGCGTATTGAAGGAGAAATCGTGCAATGCCTGAACATCATTAACAATGGGCTGGCTGACCTGTCCTTTGTTATCTTCATAATCCATCCCCTGGTAGCGATCCAACTGGGCCAGGAGCACCTCATAAGTCGCCCGGGTATCCGCTTCAGCCGAATGGGCATTCACGAGTTCTTTTCCGCAATAAAAACGGTAAGCAGCCTTTAGGGTTCGGGGCTCCATCTTATGAAAAATGTTCTGCACATCAACAAACTTCCTGTTGCTGATGTCGAAGTCGATACCGTGACGAAGAAATTCTTCCACCAGCAGCGGTATATCGAATTTATTCGAGTTGTACCCTGCCAGGTCCGTATTTTTGAGCATCTGCGCGAGTTGCGGGGCGACATCCCTGAACTTCGGACTGTCCTTGACATCTGCATCGCTGATGCCGTGAATGGCGGTTGAAGCCGGAGGGATAGGAACACCGGGATTTATCCTCATGGTGAGGCTCTCCTCATTCCCATCAGGGTACACCTTGAAAATACTGATCTCTATGATGCGGTCAGTCCCTACGTTCACCCCTGTTGTTTCGATATCGAAAAATGCCAGGGGGCGGTTAAGTTTAAGTTTCATTCTGATTTTTTAAGCGTGAAGTTTAACAGGACTTCACGTGGATTGGCTTCTGTTTCAGGGAGAAAATAATGGTATTGACGGGTTTGATAACCGTCGCAGCTGATGCTGATCCTGAAATTCCCGGGCGGCAGGAACATCAGATAATGTCCGCTTCTCCGGTTGGGAATGTAGGTGCCTGTATTCCTGTCGCTGAGAGTATCCTGTACCGTGATTTTAATCGGGGGGCCGTTCTGCAGCATGCTTTCATAAGCCGTGATCTGCATTCTTACAGCGTTGATTTCCGGTTCTGTCAAGCGTTTCAAGGCAATCACCACAGAATCGATACTTGCTTTCAGGGTATCAATAGCCACCTGGATGTCATTCTTCCAGGCTTCAGTCAGGGATATGGAGTCATTTTGCAGTATACTTCCGTGAACCATGGTATAGACGGGTTCCACATCATGAAAAATAATTCTGTATATATCCAGGTTTCCATAGCCTTCGGGACGTAGCGCCGAAGTGTAGGCATAGCGGCCACTGGCGGTGAAGGAGATTTGCACATTATCATCCGGTGTATTCACCGGATAACCGAGGTTGACCGGGACATTCCATCTTTGATTTACACTGTCCCAATCAGAATAATAAATATCATAGCCCCCCATGCTGCCATGACCGACCGATGCAAAAAAGAGGCGTTTGTTATCGGCTGACAACTGAGGATAATCTTCATCGAAATCAGTGTTGATGGTTGGGCCCAGTGAAACGGGAGAGCCCCATGCCCCGTTGGGTAGCTTTCTGCTGATGTAGAGGTCGCTTCCGCCTGCGCCACCCTGACGTTCAGCCGCGAAAATAACAGCTTTGCGGTCCCTGAAAACGGTCACCGCCGTTGCCCCTTCATTTTTCGGATTGATAGCCTCTCCCATGGGTTGCAGATACTGGAAGCTTTTCCCGGATCGCGTACCTTCCAGGATCTGATACCTTGCAGTCAGGTTATCGACATAGGCAAAAATATGAGAGGCATCTTCCGAAAGCCCCGCCATTTCTTCTATCAGAGGCGTATTGATCGTATTGGCGAGACGTTTGGCTTTGTCCCATTGATTATTGATGAATTCAACATAAAAAAGATCTGCGGTGTAATAACCATCGTAATCTACAAGATTCCCAACATTTCCGGCTCTTTTCGAGGTAAAATGCAGCACGCTTTCGTTGGCGCTGATGTAGGGGCTGTAATCCGGTGAAGGGGAGTTAACGCGGGCACCCAGATTTTCAAACGTCACGTTGACCGGGTGAAGCATCATTTCTTTGGCCCTGCGGCACATTTCTATCTGCATATCGGCGGAGATGTAATTCATATCCTCCCCGTTGATCAGCGTTTTGTATTTGGCGAAGGCCTCAATGGCCTCATCAAAGCGGTAGACAATCTGGTATGCCCTACCCAGATCGTACTGGACAATAGGATCCATCTTGGGCTGGCGGCTGGCGAACTCCATATACGGGAGCGCCTTTGCTTTATTGATCGTGGTATTCAGGTAGCAGGTGGCGAGGTTATAGTTGAATTCCGGATTGACAGAGTCCTTTTTGATCAGTAACTGATATTCCTTAAGGGCAGTAACAAAGTCCCCTGCCATGAGGTAGGCGCGTGCCCATTTCTCATCACCTGTCGGATCAGTATTGGGTTTCTGTGCAATGCCCCGGAGGTTTGCAAGAATTAGCAACAGCAGGATACAGAAGGTGCGCGGGTTTGTTCCGGAAATCAGCCTGTGCAAAGCGTAATGCATAGTTAATCAATCAGTGGCAAAAATATCAAAAAATCCACTTTTGACTCAGCCGTCTTCGGGAATTTATGAACAGATTATCAGCAAGCCTGAAGGTCTCCTGTATCCAACAAATCAAAAAATATCAGCGACCCAGTGATCGGAAACCCTTCCATATGATGAGTAAATCGGTTTCGATGCGGTAATCCTTGGCGTATAGCAGGTTGAGCTGA
>CALGYY010000158.1 GCA_937934705.1 uncultured Bacteroidota bacterium | reverse complement strand
GAGATTCTGTCCTGCACCTTCCTGCCAGGGGATGCTGGGGGCATAAACAAGGCCTATATAGGAACTCCCGTTTGACGGGGGCAGGGCAACTCCCCAGGAACCCGGTTGTGTGTCGGGCGTCACGCCCGGCATACATATGTCCCATCCCGGCGGGGTAACGTGCGGGGCGGGGGTGCCTTCAAAGGAAGGATTGTTAACCGTGAGTATGGGACCGGTTCCGCATTGGGCGCTTGCCCAGAGACTGATTCCGGCGATCATTAAACTCAGGATCGTTTTTTTCATGATGGGTTTTATTTAAGAAGGGTCACCGTTCCATGAAGTTTGTATTCCATGCTGTCGTAACCTTCAGCTTCAATGATGTAGTAATAGGTGCCATCGGCACATTTTCCTCCGGTTTTGTGCTCCCCGTTCCAGGCACCTTCAACACCGTCCCATTCATACACTATCTTGCCCCACCTGTTATAGATCACGGCCTTCAGGTGTTCGATAGCCACCGTTTCTGGTGCAAATTCATCATTATGTCCATCCCCGTTTGGCGTGAAAACATTGGGTACAACAATCGAAGAGGGCTGAATGGCCATGATCTCCATGCGAAAAGTGTCTGCACAGAAATCCGGAGGTCCGGAGGTGACGATCAGGGTCACCGTGTAAATCCCGCTTTCAGTATATGTATGCGAAGGGTCAGGCAACAGGGAAGTGCTTCCGTCACCGAAGTCCCACAACCATGTGGCTGCTGCACTGCCGGTATAGGTGAAATCAACATTCAGAGGAATCACACCTTCCATTGGATAAGCAGAAAATACGGCATGTGCATCAGAATTGGTTTCTATAGTGGTACTTTCACTGAATACGCAGTTATTGCCATCGGTCACATATACCGTGTAATTGCCGGTGCACAGATTATTGATGGTCTGGTTGGTCTGCGGGGGTGTCGTCGCCCAATTGTAAAGGTAGGGCGGGATGCCGCCGGTAGCGAGAACAGTCGCCGAGCCGTTGCAGTCGCCCGGACAGGCAACGTTCACAGGAGTAATGGCGATATTGACAGCCGGGGATTGCTGTATGGTGACCAGTTGATAAGTGCTGCAGCCATGATCGTCAGTGACATTCACCTGGTAAATGCCTGCAGGGATCCCAGTGGTTGTCGGACCTGTGCCGCCGGCGGGCATCCAAAGGTAAGTGTATGGCGGGGTGCCGCCTGTAACGCTTACTGTGGCATTGCCTGTGGATGCTCCGTAGCATAAAACATGGGTGCTGTCCGTAATATCGGCAATGAGCTCCGCGGGTTGATTGATCGTGATATTCACTGTGTCCTGACATCCCATGGAATCGCTTACGGTGACCACATAAGGTCCTGCATTCAGATTCACCGCCGACGATCCCGATCCTCCGGCCGGTGACCACGAATAAGTGTAGGGCGGTGTTCCCGTGATAACATTCACGGAGGCAGAGCCGTCATTGCCGCCATAGCAGCTTACGTGCTGGTTTACCTGGCCGCTGAGATCCATACTTCCTGAGGCAATGGTGATCGTTGCTGAAGAGGTACAGCCAAGAGAACTGCCCGTAACTGTGTATGTAGTAGTGGATGAGGGGAAAACATTCACCGGGTTTCCGCTTCCGAGGCCGTGACTCCAGCTATAAGTGTCGGCACCCGCAGCGGTCAGCACAGCCGGCTGGCCGGCACATACTGAGGCTGGTGAGGCACTGATCCCCACCACCGGTATGGGATTGACGGTGACCTGTTGCACGACATTGGTTGTACACGGAATATTGCTGATGATGGTGAGAGATACATTGTAAATGCCGGGCGAAGTATAGGTGTGGGTGGGATTTTGCTGGGTGGATCCCGGTCCACCGTCACCGAAGTCCCAGTTCCAGTTGGTGATGGTACCGCTGGATGATGTGGATCCGTCAGTGAATATGGTGGTACTGCCCTGGCAGACCGTAGTCGCTGAAAAGGCGGCGATATCAGCGTCCGGAATGATGGGCGTCATATTATCCATCAGGATATATTGCCCGTCAGTACAAGCAGGTGGCTGAGCATAAATCACAAACAGAATGTGGTTCCAGTTCTGGGTGGGTGTGAAAGAAAGGTTATAAGTAACCCAGGAAGTGTTGGTGATGACCGGTGAGGTCCATAAAAGTTCAGACTGGTCACAGCCTGAGTTGACCCCGGCCATGCCTCCCCATAATTGGATCTGCCCGCAATAGGGTGGCAATACAATGCCTGTCAGCGGGTCGGCTGATGCCATGGTCGCCAGATCAATCGTGAAGTTGTAATTGGTTCCGGCGGCCATTGGAGCACTGAGGTTTTGTCCGGCGCCTTCCTGCCAGGGAATGCTGGGTGCGTAAACGAGTCCGATGTACGAACTGCCGTTAGACGGAGGCAAAGTCACTCCCCAGGATCCGGGCTGTGTGTCGGGAGTAACTCCCGGCATACAAATATCCCACCCCGGAGGGGTGATGTGCGGTGCCGGCGTGCCTTCAAAGGATGGGTTCGTTACCGTCAGCGGCGGACCACCACATTGAGAATATATGTTGTTTTGGAATAAAACCAATCCCAGAAAAAGAACAAGTATTCTTTTCATCGGCGAAGCTTCAGTTTTTGTTAATTGTCTTTTCCGAGTTCATCTACACTGTAGGCTACACCATCTATGTATATGGTTTTAATCCCTGCTTTGATCAGCAGATCCCTCAGATAGCTTCCTTTTGTGCCCCTTTCGAAGATAAAGGTCCCGCTGCGGTCGGTTGCCGCCTCTGCATTGCTGATTGTCAGACTGACAAGACCCTGACGGCCTTCGAATTTGCTTTTGAAGTTGCTGACATCAGTCTGTGTGGCCAGTCCGCTGACCTCAAAATTAAATACTTTTTGTCCTACTGCATTGATCATGGCGATCTTGCCGTTATCCTGCCGTTTGAATTTAAGAATAACCTCTGGCTTGGCGGTCTGAGCGGTTAACTGCGTGGAATAAAGCAATATACAACCTAATGTCACAAGGAAGAAACGGATGAACTTTGCTTTCATATGCTTGTTTTTATTGGTTTTGAGTGAATTGTACGGGCATGCAAATTACAAAAAAAATGTACTTGTTTAGCAAGATGTTAACAAATTTGAGCAGTAGACGCTGATTCTTAGCGTAAGGTTGTTCGGCGACGGGAATTTTTGCCGGTCTCTGTTGGTATTTCTTTAATTTTGCCGGCTGTCAAGCTGTTAACCCATCACGACTGAATGAAGGACCTGACTGTAGGCAATGAAGGGAAGCTGATCTTTCTGTTCGCCTTGCCCATGATACTGGGCAATGTGTTTCAGCAGTTGTATAATATCATCGACAGCGTGATTGTAGGCAATTACCTGGGTAAGGAAGCACTGGCTGCGGTGGGGGCATCCTTTCCCGTGATCTTTGTGCTGATCAGTCTGATCATCGGGCTGACCTCAGGATTTACCATCGTGATTGCGCAATACTACGGAGCCAAGGATTTCATAAAAGTTAAAAAGGCGATAGATACCCTTCTGGTCTTTATGTTTTTTGCTTCTGTTCTATTGACTGTTATTGGTTTGGTCTTCAGTCCGTTCATTTTCAGATGGCTGGCGTTGCCCGAAGAGATCATTCCGCAGGCCAGGGTGTATTTTAACATCTTCATGATCGGCCTGATCCTGATGTTCGGATATAACGGTACCAGTTCTATATTGCGTGGTTTGGGTGATTCCCGCACACCTCTTTACTTTCTGATCATATCCACTATTATCAATATTGTTCTGGTGATTTTGTTCGTGGCTTTTTTCGGCTGGGGTGTGGCAGGAGCTGCCTGGGCAACAGTGATCGCCCAGGGGGTTTCATTCGCTCTCGCCGTGGTGTACCTGAACCGGAGCCACGAACTGATCCGTTTCTCACTGAGGAAAATTGATTTCGATAAGGATATTTTTTATACGAGTATCAGAATCGGGATTCCGGCCGGCCTGCAGCAAACCTTCCTTGCACTGGGGATGATGGCGCTTCTGAGAATCGTGAATGATTTCGGGACCAGCACCATCGCGGCTTACACGGTTGCCGGACGCATTGACAGTTTCGCAGCCATGCCGGCTATGAATTTCGGTATGGCCCTATCGACATTTGTGGGTCAGAATATGGGTGCCGGTAAGCCTGAGCGGGTGAAGAAAGGATTCCGTGCCACATTGCTGATGACCACCATTTTGTCGGTGAGCGTAAGCGCACTCACGATAATCTTCGGCAGGGAAATGATGGCTTTTTTTACCCCCGATGCAGATGTGATCGCAATCGGTCAGCGCTATCTGATCATTGTCAGCGCTTTCTATATTGTCTTTTCTGCCATGATGGTGTCCAACGGGGTGATGCGCGGAGCCGGGGATACGCTGATCCCCATGTTTATCACCCTTTTCGCTCTGTGGGTGCTCAGGATACCTGTTTCTTACTGGCTGTCACAACGCATCGGAACAGACGGGATATGGTGGTCCATTCCTATTGCCTGGGTCTTCGGCTTCGCCTGCTCGTACCTGTATTATTTGTCGGGAAGATGGAAACGCAAGGTCATCGTTAAGCCTTTGTTAGACCCGGAAGGTCCAGCCTGATCAGCGGTTCAATGTGGATGTGAACCTCGGTGTCTTCCAGTTCACGCCTGATCTCCGCTTCAATGTCATCACAGATGCGGTGTGAGACTGCCACGGTGGTCTCGCCCGGAACCTCGAGATGCAGATCAACATATTTGAAATGGCCGCTTCGCCGGGTTCTCAATTGATGAAAACTCATTCCGGGCTTCAGATGCTTTTCGATAGCCGTTTTTACAATGTTCAGCTCGTTCTCCGGAAGGTTGGTGTCGAGCAGGGGACGGTAGGCTTTTTTCAGTAAAGAGAAGGATTCGAATAAGATCAGCAAAGCCACCAGGATCGCCACCACAGGATCGAGCCAGTGAAGTCCGGTCAGCCACAACAGAGCCAGGCCTAAAGCCACTCCCAGAGATGTGTAAACATCCGTTTTCAAATGAAGGGCATCGGCCTCCAGCGCGAGAGAATCCGTTTTCTTCGCCACCCTGTAAAGCTTCCTGGAAACAAAAAAATTCACCAGTCCCGACATCAGCATCACGGCAAATCCAATCCCGAGACTGCCCACAGGTTCGGGTTTCATCAGCTTATGAACAGCTTCATATATGATCCACACCGCAGCCACCAGGATGAGCATGGCTTCAACCACACCTGAGATATTCTCAATTTTCCCGTGCCCGTAAGGATGTTTCCTGTCAGGCGGGTTGGATGAAACCTTCACCGAGAAAAAGGCGATAATAGCAGCCATCAGATCCATGCCCGAATGGATGGCCTCGGAGATAATACTCACGGATCCGCTCAGCACACCCGCGACCACCTTGATGATGATCAGAAAAAGGTTGGACAGGATGGAAAGCCGGGCAGCCCCGGTTTTCTGTTTTTGCTTTTCTGACATAAAGGCTTAGTTCCTGTCAAGGAGTTTTTCGAAATCGGGAACAAGACCAATCACGAAGGATTTAATGTTCGCTGTTTCACCGCTCATGTCTCCGTAATCCGCGCCGCCGCAATGATAGACATATCCCGAAAAGACAATAGCATCCGCATTCTTGCAGCGGATACGTTCACCGGTGCCACCGGTGCAACCTTTGCTTTCCTTTTTTTTACCGCTTTTGATCTTGCTTTTCTCAAGCAGTTCCAGCACTCCGTCAAGTTGCTCCTGCGTGGCCGGGAATTCCTTGTCGGCTATAATATCGCCGTAAGAATCCACCACAATATGGAGTTTCTCCGCCGAAAGGCTGATCTGGTAACTTCTGTGATGCGGGGGAGGAACCGATGAATCTTCAAATTCATAAATTACATGGGTGATGCCGAGTTTCGTAAACTTCGGCACGCCATCCGTTGAAGGCATCATAAAGAGTGCGATTAATGTGATCAGAAATGGGTTAATCATGGGGCAAATATATGGTTTTACGACTTTATCATTTTCATCCCGTAAAGGAAAGTTAAAAAAAAAGGACCGGATCATTGCCGGTCCTTCTTCATTCAGGCTTTTATTTTACAAGTGTGATCAGTCGGGTGGTGATTCCTTCAGCTGAGCGGATACTCATGAGATAATTCCCCGCCTTGTGTTTGCTGAGATCGATCCCTCCGGAACCTCCGTGAAGGCTTCCGAAATCTTTCACGGCAATGCGCTCACCCAGAAGATTGTAGACCTCAATGGTGATGGCACCGCTGTGGCTGCCAAAGCTGATGTTGAAAGTTCCGGGACCCGGGTTGGGATATACCACGATATCATCTTCACTGCCCAGCTTCTCATCCACGCCAACCAGGATGGAGGAATTCCATTTATAGATCCCTCCGTCGGAAGCACTGACATTGAAGCCTCCTGCCCATCCGGTGTTGATGTCGTAAAAAGTCACGGTGGTGTACTGTACAGAACCTGTGTCGATATTCAGAAAGCTGGAGCAGTCATTATTGCTGTAAGAAGATCCGATGCCGGGGCCTGCGCTGACATCTACCCACATGGCTGTTGTCCCCGGGACATAGTCCAGGTGAGGGTTCTTGACGTAATAGCCGGTGGGGGTTACCGTGGTCCAGGTGGAACCGCCATCCGTGGTTTTCCGCATGCCAATGTACGCCCCCGTAGAGTTGTTGGTACCGGTGACGATGCCCGTACTGGCATCTTTAAATACCGGCTGGGCCACTGCTGTGGTTCCGAGAGTAGTGGCGGTCTTGGTCCAGGTCAGGCCTTTGTCTGTGGATTTGTAAATATTGCCGAGGGTGGTTCCAAACCAGATAGTATTTCCCACAGCATCGTACATATTGGTGATACCGGCTTCAGTACCTGATGCATTGGGGATACTGCCTCCTGCTACCTGCGTCCAGTTGGTGCCGCCGTTGGTGGTGGTGTAGATGACGAAATCCTGTCCCGAGCCCGTGGGATCTCCCATGGCTACCCCTTCACTGGCATTGAAGAAATGTACAAAGTTCGCCCAGCTGTTGGTGAAGGGTGCAGTGGTCTGGATCGTCCAGGTCGTCCCGCCATTGGTGGTTTTTACGATAACCCCTCCCGTGCCGCTGATGGGGAACATGCAGGCATAGGCGACCGTGTCGTTCATCGGGAAAATATTAGAGCAACCGTAATTGGTTGAATTCGTGAAGGTGATGGTGCCGGGTGTCCAGCTGATACCACCATTGTTCGTGCGTGTGAACTCCCTGATGTAACTGGTGGGTGTGACCCCGTCGTAAGCTTTGGCCCAGACAATAAACGGGCTTACGATACAGATCTGGTCGATACCCCTTGAAGAGGTCGTGAAACCTGTGTTCTGCTTGATCCATGCTGAGGGCGTGCCTCCCACATTGATATACTGGGTCTTTACCTTGGTGTCGGTTCCGTTGGCATTGCTCACCGTCAGGGAAACCTGGTAAACTCCGGCAGCGGCGTAAGTGATGGTTCCGGGGTTCTGCGAGGTGGAAGTTGCCGGTGATCCGCCCTGGAATGCCCAGGACCAGGAGGTCGGACTGTTGGTGGAGTAATCGGTAAAAGTTACACTCCCTCCGATGGCCGGGGTGGTGGTGCTGGCTGAAAAATCAGCAACAGGAGCCGCTGATGGCGGTTTGATGCGGACAACAGCCATATTGTCGGTGTTGAAGTTGTAGCCCGTCGGGTTCAGGCTCCCTATGGCATAATAACCGTTGGAGTAGCCTGACCATCCCCAGTTAAAATGAAACTGATCACTTACATTGTAACCATCGCAGACAAAAGCATGCCCTGCGCTGCCATTGCTTCCGGAATAGTAGACCGGCCGGCCGGCATCAAGCTCAGCTTTGAGCATGGCGATCCAGTTGGCACTGGTGAAATCGTCTTTGAACTTAATCTCTGCCGTGCTCTGGTAAGCGAAATAGTTGATCAGCGCATCGGGCACATCCCAGCTGTAAGCTCCGGAACCGCTGGTGCCAAACTGCATGTCGACGGCCACCGCGCAATGGTACATCAGCGTGGCGACGGCCGTATTGGAAGAGGTGACATTATTCGGCATGGAAGCCCAGTTGTAGGTTGTAGAGCCGAAGTTGGCCGTTTGTGAACCGTAGGTCGGATCGGTGTAAGTGTATGAACCGACGCCGGTAGTGGGATACTCCCAGTAGTTCATGATCTGCGCCATGGCACAGGCTACGCAGCCGGCATAAACACGGTTGCACGGGCCTCCGGCTGCTGCCGGACACAGACCGTTGTAATAGCAGTCCTGGTTCCAGGTGGTGGTGAGCAGTTCGGGAACCGACGGTTTGGCTGCATGCATCACCTCCTGATCGATCTCATTCCACTGTTTCAGGGTTTTGGTATTGGGCAAGCCCGCGTTGACGATATAGCTGATCTCGTTGCTGTATTGCTCCAGAAAAGCCAGGGTGTTGGCCGGGATATTCCAGATGTTGAAGGTTTCTTCGGTTGAGTAGGCAAGTACAGGTATGATGGCATCATCGGCGGCCACGATCACGAAACCTCCCTGGTCGAAACAGAAGACGTAGAAGGTGGTCATTCCGGCCTTTTCAAAGGCCATGAAGTCGCTGACCAGAGCGCCGGATTTTTCCGGGGCCTGCATCCGGTAGAATTTTTCGGCGATGTTGCGGGCATATTCCTGCGAAACAGGGGCCGCAAACAGCCAAAGCCCGCAAATAGCGAGGCAGAGCGAGAGTAACAATCTTTTCATTGGGCAAGTGTGATTGGTTGATGAACCAAAGATAAAGAAAAAACGAATGGAAGTTCCACATACTGTGCTTATTGTTTAAAATGGTATATGGAGTCAGCAATATAAGTTGAGATACTTGCTTTTCGGCGGGCTGTAACTATTTATATATCATATGGATAACATCCTATAAGGAACAACTTATAACTATGTGAATCACTTTAGTCATACTTATTCTTTTTTTCTGATATATTTTCCTATTTTTGAGAACCCTTTCTCATCAAGTTTTGAGTAGTGTGAAACTAAGTTGATAATAAAAAATTGAAACTATGAAATCAGCTTTTCAAAATCAAGTGTTTCGGATCACATTGATTGTGATCATCTGTTTGCTGCCATTCAGGATAAAGGCAGTCAATGTGGAACAGAAAAGTCCCATAAACAGTGATATCCTGCTGAATGTCTTAATCAGCGAGGAGCAAAGCAAACCAGCCCAGGCATTGATGGACGCGATGGCAAAATACTGGAAATGTTGTAAGTATGAGTTTATTGATATGAAAGAAATGAAAACAAGATGCTCTACACACAAGTATTTTCTGATTTTCGGCGGAGTGAGTGGTGATGAGAGCAGTCCTGCCATCGGATGGCTGGCGATTCTCGATAAGGGTGCACTTGCTACAGTGGGCAGCGCAGATTTTCGAGGTCCGCTCTACGTAGCAAAAGATAAAAAAACGGGGAAGGAGTATCTGTCGTATGAATCAAGTCTCGTGATTTTTGGCGTGAATACATATATCCAAACCACAAAACCGGATTTCTATATTGCGATGATGAACCTGATGTTTAACAGGAAAATTGTTGAGGGGGTCAAAAAGCGCTGTTTTGACGGGAAGAACGAAACCCCTGAAGGGATGTTTCTGTTTGATCATTACACGACTGATTATTTCAAAGGTAAAACCCTTCTGATTGATGAGAAGACCCAATTCAGGATGATAAAGGTCTTTAAGGATGAGGCAGTTCTGAAAACTGTGATTTCGAAAACAACCACAGTTCCGGAGGAGAAGATTATTATTCTCAATTCAGATGAGTTTTGCAAAACTTTTCTGAGTGAGAAGGAAGATGTCCTTTATATGTACACGTATTATAGTTACATGGAAACTAATTCGGAGAATAAAACAGGTCTGCTTTGGATGGCTCCCAATATTCTGAACTATAAAGGAGAGTTCGTTGCATCACTTGACAATTACAAAGAGTTGAAGAAAAAGCATCTAGAATGAACGGTACATTGATTCAAACCTTCAGCTATGGACATGCGATATTTTTTTAGGCGGGGAATATCTGTTGTTCGATGCTTTCAGATCATCCGAAACATGAATAAATTGCTTATTACATTAGTGCTGCTTCTCTTGCAGAGTGTTTCATTTTCGCAAAGGGCGGCCTGTTATAATCCATATAGTGTCAAAACTGATCTTCGGTTTTTGGACACAATAATAAGCATTGGCAACTATCAGATTGTTGATTCAGTATCATACAGGAGCAAAAATATTCAATGTATGGCAATGGCCGAACAGTATGCAAAAAAGGAACTGTTCACCAATAACAAGGTCTACCTGGGATGGAGCGAGATGGAGAACTACCTCAATGCGCTGCTCATGAGGATTGCTCCGGATTCGTTACGGGTCAAAGGGAATGTTCACGTTTATCCGGCCAGGATTGAACACGCAAATGCTTTTGTTCTGGGTGACGGAAGTATGTTCTTCAATGTTGGTATGTTCGAGACGATGAAGTCTGAGGCATCGGTTGCTATTGTAATTGCACATGAACTGGCTCATTATATTCTGGGTCATCATCAATTGGGCACAATCAGTGAAAAAATTCTGAAAAAGAAGCTTAACAGAGCTATTGCAAAATCCAAAAAGTTGCAGTACGCGTTTGATTACGCGAAATATAACAGACTACAGGAATTACAGGCCGATAGTCTTGGATTTATTCTGGCGTCGCGGGCAGGATATGATCTGAAGTATGGTATTGATAATTTTTTGCGTTTTCAGGATGAGGAAGACCTTGCAGAACAGCGAAAAGCTGTTGAGAGGGTGAAAACCAATGAGTCATATTATGGAAAACTGAGCAGGGAAGAGGTCAGGAAGCTTCTGGAGAAATACCCCGACATGGATGTCAGGCTCCAAAAGCTTGAATTTCATATACAAAGACTTCAGGGGCAGGGAGAAGGACATGCCTTTCTTGAGGATTCTGCCTGTTTTGTCAAACTGAAGAAAAGCGCAATTCTTGAGAAACTGAATCTTCTACTTGACGAGGATGTCAGAAGATGCAGCAGAGAATCCTTCATTTGTTTTCTGTCAACTCCCGAAGAAGATGACTACTTGTATTTCCTGCTCGAGTCACTTCGTATTCGCTTACTGATATTCAAGGGAGAAGCAGAAAGACCTTTTCTTACGGATGATTTTCTGAACGATCGTTTTGCCCCGGGAAAGGGTATCCTTCATGATCTGTCGGCCTTGATTCCTGACTCTCTTATGCTGCTCAGCCTGCCACCAAACGAACTCACTGATGCAGTTAGGTTTGAATTTGAGACCTATGGAGAAGCCTGGCAGTACTTCTCCAGACTCGCACTTAACCGAACCATCTGCGAGTCTTACCTCACACTGGCCCTGGCAGAAACTTCCTTAACTGCCAGAGATTCTTTGCTGACGTTATACCTGAGTTTGGAGAATTGCAGGCATCGTGAGTATGCATTAGCATTGAAAGATCATACCCTTTATGATGCACTGTCGGATAATAACAAAGATTTATTTCTATTCGATTTCCCTGAATATTATTACCATAGCTTACGGGATTTCAATGCCGGAAATGAAAATCATCTTTCATTCCTCACGATCTTGTCTTCAATACCCACACGCTTCACTGGTCGACCACAGGCATGCTTCAGCTCCGAATTGCTTAAAAATGATGCAGGGACGCTGTTTGCTCTCATGAGGGTACAACATCTTATGCAATACTCACGCAAGGCGGATACTCTCACAACCTTCGACCCCAACCTTATGGAACAGAAAGTAATTGTTACACCCAAAGTGGATCCTTTTGTGATTGATCCTTCTATCTGGGAATTTGTTGAAAAGAATAAGCTGAGGTCTTTACGTTCTTACCATTCAGCTGATTATGGAAAGACATCCGATTATTTTTATCAGTACAGCGACCTGAAAGTGTCCGAATATTTTCAGGGACTGCTGCATAATCAATATAAAAAGCCCTCCCTGAAATTATATCTTGATTTTTTACTCAAGTATCTGGTTAAGGCAGAGCGGAAATACCTGAAGAAGCAGCAGAAACTGTTGGCTGGGAAGAGATAAGATGTTAATTTGCCTTTTTTCCGATCACCTGACCAGCTCCATCCCCTCTTTGGCGCTGCTGCTTTCCGGATCATACAACAGGGCTTTGCCGAAGAGCACCTTGGCTTCTCTGGTTTTCTGAAGACGGTACTTGGTCCAGGCCAGCAGGATCACCGAATCATAATCAAAAGGGTAGAGATTGACCACCTTCTCCAGGTATTGCTCCGCTTTTTCATAGCTGCCCTTGTAATAATAAATATATCCCAGCCAGTAAAGGGCAATGGTATTCTGAGGGTCGGTATCGAGGACTTTCTGATAAATGCTGATGATCTCATCGGTTCTTCCCAGGGCGTAAACGGGATAGGCCAGGCCAAAGCGGGCTTCAATTCCGTAAGGCATCAGTTCTATAGCTTTGTTGTAAAAAGCAATGGATTCATAGAACTGCCCGGACTGGTAAGTCAGCCAGCCCAGCCTGAGATTGGTTTCATAGGATTCTTCACGGTACACAGCCTTAAGCTGATCGATGGCTTTTTTGTATTCCCCCTTTTTTTCAAGAACATAGCTCTCTGAAAATGCACGGGTGAGATCATCCTGTGCTGAGACGCTCAGATGTGACATGCTGATCACTGCAAACAGAAGAACCGGCAGCAGACGCTTTAAAAGTTCCATTTTAATCCTCCGCTAATTGAATGTAATGAATAAATTATTTTATTATAGGTATTATCATAATACTGAACAGGTACAAAATCACTGCGCATCAGACTATAGCTGTAAGAAATGCTCAGGCGGATACGGGATGAGGGAAAAAACAAAAGGTTCGCATCAAATGATTGCAGGATGCGGTCTGTACTGTTGTGAACCACCATTCCACCGTCCGAAAGAAAATTTCTCCTGTTTCCGAAACCGGCTCCGCCTTCCGCCCAGCACCATCGTGCAAGTCTGCCTCCTGCGGTAACACGCCATCCCCAGAGGTTTTCAGATTCATTTTCCTCAAACAGCCACAGGGCAGAAACATCGTTCAGCAGGTAGAGGTTCTTGTTTCCCAGGGGGAAGACATTGATATGGACATCTGCCTGAAGCGGATGGGTCTGGTTCAGTTCGGAATAGTAAATGGTCGTTCCCGCATGGACATACGGGAAATAGCGGTAAACGCTCATCCATCCGCTCAGGTTGTGGTCCACACCGTGTGATGAGGGTGCGTTGCGGCCGCGGCCCACAGGGGTATTCTGCCAGATGAAGGGGAAGCGGATCATGGTGTAATGGATGCCGCCATTCATCTCCCAGCGCCGCGCCACGCGCAGCGAAAGATTCAGGTAGTATTGATGAAGTACCGTGCGGTAATCGGCAATGGTCTTTTCGGTGGAGTCGTTCCGGCCGAAAACAAAGTGATTCTGGTTGGTGTAAGTGTAACCGTGGGTCAGTACCGAGCGGGGCGATAAACGGTGTGTAAGATGCAGTGCTGCAATATATCTTTCCTTACCGGTATATTGTATGCCGTTCATCTGGGTGTCGGAGGGAGGAATGTAATTGTCTGGCTCATCCTGTCCGGAAGGAAAGGCTGTATTGAAAACCAAACGGAGACTGCTCACTTTCGGTTTATGGTCTGCGCCGGTCTTCTTTTTGAGCTCAGCGGGAAATTCCTTCGCAAGAATGGCGGCTTCATCATCCAGACCTGAAAACAAAAGTGCGTAATACAGGAGTTCATTGGTTTCGTTGTCCTCCGGGTTCATTTTTCGGGCCTTTTCAAGATATCTCACCGCCATGTGGTAGTTTCCCAGACGATACCAGGCAACACCCATCCTTACCCTCAGGTAATAAAAATCAATTCCTGCTTTCATAGCCTTACGTCCGGTTCCGATCAGTGACTTCCATTGTCCGTCTTGCCAGGCGCGGTAAGTTTCCTGGTCAACGGTCCGTGTATCAATGCCCTGGGCAGAAAGGCTGAGGGAACAAGCCACCAGCATCAGCAGAACGATCATCCCTTTTACTGACATATGGCCTCCAGTTTATTTCCGGGTGTGATTATTTCGAAACTTCTCATTTCTCCTGCTTCAGTAATGATGCGGTAGGATACCGGCTGATATTTCCTGAAAGGCGAGCGTCTACGGCTTTCAGACTCCAGTGTGATACCCGATTGTCTGAAGGGATCCTCATTCCCCTGGTAGCGCAGTTTAAAGCCTGCCTTTTTGTAGAAGAAGAAGGGTGCCGTGAAATCATGTAAAAGAAGATTCCGGACAGGAAAAACCATGTTCAGAGGGTATTCATCTTCAATGTCGAGACCTTTCACCGGTCCCAGGCAGACCTGGTAAGCGGCCATCGCGAAATGATGAAGCAGCGTTCCTCTTTTACCCGTATAATGGGTGAAGTACAGCATGGCGTCATCATTGCGGAAATACGCTCTCGACCTGCTCTCCGCACATTCAATGTACTTGTTGAGATAGTAATCGCGCTTCACTTCCCAAATGATTGTTCTGCCTTCAGAAGCAAAGCGGATCTCCTCTCCGGGTGTCAGCCGCAGTGCTTTCTTTAACTGCGGATCGGGAATGATGTTGGAAACCTCATCATTCAGTTGCGGAACTGAAGCCTGGCGAATCTGCACTCCGGCTTCGCGGTATACAATGTAATTGCTGAGCGGGTAATCCAGGGTGGGGGAGCCGATGTGCGGATTCCCCTGTACCTGGAAGTGCAGGTGTGGATAGGGGGAATTTCCTGAATTTCCGCAAAGCGCTATAACTTCTCCTTTTTGGATCTTTTGTCCGGGCTTAACGCTGATGCTTCCGTTTTTCAGGTGACTGAGCTGGGAGTAGAGAAATTCAGTATGCCGGATCACCACGGTATTGCCCCAGTTCTGTTCCAGGTTTCGCTGCCCGATGATATTATCATCAATACCATCCGTCACACTGTCAATAATGCCGTCTGCCGGTGCGCAGACCGGTTTGCCGTAGCAGAAATAATCCTCGGCCAGGTCTCCGGAACCCCTGAATGTTTTGCCTTCCTGATCCCTGATCTCAAAGTCCCAGGCGTTTTTCCAGTGTCCCTTGTGGGTGTGCTCGCCATCGTGCGACTGGGTGACGCACCATTTGCCCATAAAGGGCAGAAAAAGCGGAACGGGACTGTCTTTACCGAAGCGTCTGCTCCAGGTCCGGTTCGCGTACAGATTGCGTTCGGGGCTGTGCTGTTGAACAAACCATGTGTTAAGACGCATTCTGTCATGTGTTCTGAACTTAAGGATATAGAGAAACAACAGGGTAATGATATTGAAAGGCAGGGAGTAAATGGGCAGATGGAACACGGCGAAGACCATGCTCATGCTGATGGTGAGCAGTGCAACCAGGGGGATCAGCAGGGCAGTCCATAAATAGGAACTGCGGTGCGGGATCACGAAATAGCCTCCTGCTGCAATGGCCGTCAGAATATAGTTAAAACCAATATAGCTGTAATTGATGCTTTCGGGCGGGTACCCGATCACCGCATAAAAGAGATAGGCCATGAAGAAACCGAGCAGCGACAAACTGAAGCTGATCCTCGAATAGATGAGCAAGCCTGCTGCGATCAGCAGTCCCGCCAGTGTTCCGCTCTGAAAGAATATGGCGCTGAGCGATCGCAGGTAAGCGCTGAGCGCGTAAGGGAATTCAATGGTGTTCCACCAGTTGTAAAGGTCCACCAGGGTCTGTCCCCCCAGCATAAAGAGCTCATTCAGCGTATAGATTCCTCTTTCGCTGATTCCCAGTCCGTGAAATTCCCTGCTGGCCAGCAGCAGTATCCACAGACAGAATACAAAGGGCAGACTAAGGTAGGGGAGGGCGTACTTTCCGATAATGCCTTCCAGAGCCACTGAAATGAACAGGGTGAGGATGGCCGCGAGCACAATGACAAGGGTCAGCAGCAGTCCCGGACTGAATAAAACTCCCAGGCCGAGGCCGGCCAGCAGGGCATTGAAGCCGTAGTATCCCCGTGAGATCTTTCTTTTGTCAAACCCGATTCTCCAGGCCATCAGGTTGGTACTGATCACAGCCAGCAGGCCGTAAAGCCCGGTGAAGGGATCCAGAAAAGTGACGACCATAAGGATGCCTGCAAATATGCGGTGGTCAGAAAAGAAGACCTGTGCATAGGAGTTAAGCAGAGTGCTCAGGAACCAGTGTTTGTTATCGTCTTCCACGCTTCCGTTGGTTAAGTTGCTATTTTTTCCAGATGTGCAGGGATGTGTTCAGGACCCCGGATGTCGCCTGTGTTTTCAGCCCGACGGATCAGGTGTGCCTTGCCCCCGGTATCGATCAGAACCACCGCGGGACGGTGATGGATGAACTGCATCCATTGGGTATTGTTGTAGGCACCGGTTCTGCGGATCACATAATGATCACCTTTTTTCAGCAGCGGGAAAAAGATGTTGCTTCTGATCAGATCGATATTCATACACAAGGGGCCATAAATGCTGGTATCTTCTGCCTGTCCCGAAACGGCTGCCGCAGGACGGATGTCGTGTTCATACCAGAAGGCAGTGAAAAGATTGTTGACGCCGGTATCGATGATGGTGGCTCTTCTCCCGTCGGCCAGTCTCTTGTTGGCCAGGACGGTGCCGGTGATATAGCCGGCATCGTCGATCAGTGCACGACCTGTTTCCAGAATGAGCATCGGTAAATCTTCAGGACGAATCTCAGATCTCATCAGGGCGGAGGTGATGGCCTCTGCATAATCGTCGAAGGTGGGACAAGTATCCGTTCCGGGATAATACGCCCCCTTCAGGGTATTCTTCGAGGCGAAACCACCGCCAAGATCGATATACTGAATCTTGTGAGCGTGCTTGCGCAACAGGCCGGTCGCCAGCTCCGCCAGTGAGGCAGCGGCCCTTCTGTAGGCATCGGTACTTGTGATATAGGTGCCGATGTGAACATGAAGTCCGAGTAAGTTCAACTTTCCGCTGAGCATGATGCGATTGAGCGCATCCCAGGCTTCACCGTTCTCATAATTGAAACCGAAACGATCCCATTAGGGATAGATGCCCGTATCCATATTGACCCTGATGGCCACCCGCGGAGTTTTGCTGCATTCTCCGGCCAGGGCCAGAAGCTCATATAATTCATCAAAATGGTCAAGGTGTATCAGTGCTTCTTCCTCAACGGCCAGCTTCAGGTCTTCACGGCTCTTGTGCGGACCGTTAAAAATGATTTCATTCCCGGGAACCCCGTTGCCGCGGGCTTTTCCGTATTCAAAACCGCTGACCACCTCTGCCCAGCTTCCCTCCTGATGAAAAATGCGGCATACCGCATCAAGGTAGTTGGTCTTGTACGACCACGCAAAGCGGACGCGGGGGTAGCGCGATGAAAACGCCCTGACTGCCTCCTGTATGCTCCGCCGGATCGTGCTCTCAGAAAAAACATACAATGGTGAACCATATTCCTTCAGCAGACTTTCTATCGGAATGCCGTCAATGTGTGTTAAAGGCTCCGGCCTGCTGTTCATGCCGTATTTGGAAGGCAGACCGGCATTGATTTTCCGGATCACCGGCCGTTCAAAAGGAAGCTTATTCATAATATTATTTTAAAACTTGTATTATAAACAATATGTTATAATTCTCCCAGCGTGCTGAGTTTTTCAAAATCAGA
>CALGYY010000157.1 GCA_937934705.1 uncultured Bacteroidota bacterium | reverse complement strand
AACCAGAAAAAGATAATCAACTGAAACTGTTTAATCTATAACCGGACACTACTGTACCAAAATATTTTTGCTCACGACCATATGTTGTGAATGAAAATGCATTGTACACAGTATCGTAAGTAATTACACTGTTTGAATCCGCAGACAGAAATTTGATGTCTCTGGTGGTGATATCCCGGACGGTAATAAGCCTGCGAGGGGGGCCTTCGTCGACCATATTGAACAGGAAGGTGCCCAGATAACCTTGTGCCTGTGCAGACAGACAAACAATCAATAATAAAAATGTCAGTAAAAATCTTTCTGATTTCATTCCGTATGCATTAAATCGCTATTATTTTGAAGGCCGCAGTATTAACCTTAAAATACAGAACAGAACAAATATATGAGATTAACAAATAGAAAACAAGGGCTCATGCTGCTTTTTTGCTATGAGCCCGGCGAGATGTTTATAGTTAAATCTGCCAGCATCTTCCCCAACCCAACAGCCACAACCTTCTCCATCTAACTCCCCAAAACCTTCGGAACCCTTGATAAACTTGAAATTTTCAACACCATTGGTAAGATGGTTGGCTGGTATAAAAAAACCGAGAATATTGATATCAGTGGATATCCAAGCGGGTTGTATTATATTGTGGTGACTGGTGAGGGTGGTGAGAGGATTACTGGAAAGGTTGTGAAGGAGTGATACTGTATGTCTGAATCGCATAAAAGCAGAATGTTTGGATCAGTCACCTTATCATACAGATCAGCGACAGCCTGTTGAAAACCGGAAAACCAAATGAATAGAGTTGTTGCAGAAATTTGCGTACTTATTTGGATACCCAAAAAAATAAAGGCCTTGAAAATCAAGACCTTTATTGTGTTAATGGTGCCCGGAACAGGACTCGAACCTGCACATCCGTACGGATACTAGTCCCTGAAACTAGCGCGTCTACCAATTCCGCCATCCGGGCAATAACAGTGAGCAGTCAGCAGTGAGCAGTGAGCAGTGAGTGATCAGTGATCAGTGATCAGTGATCAGTGATCAGTGATCAGTGATCAGTTCTGACACGTCCTGTGGTCTTCAAAATGCTGAAGGCCATTCTGCCCAGCTCGTCTACAGACTCATTCAATTTCAAATAACTTGCTGGCTTTAACAGACCTGATTCCTTAAGCAATAAGAGCCAATATTGCGTTTCTCTTATTTCTTTGTAGGCTATCGAAACCTTAGCGGAAAATTCGACCTTGGAAATTGCAGTTGTCGCTTCCGCTAAATTCGCCCCGATAGAAGTCCCTGATCTGAGTAACTGCTTGAAAAGATCAGCATAATCCGCTGAAAACTCATCCTTGTAGCACCTGATCACAGCCAATGCAAATATACATGACTTTTCATAGATAATACTACGATTACTACTCATAAAAATAAAGAACGTTGATTGATTTGTTTTTTGTTTTCGCTGCACCAACTTTCAACTATAAACTATCAACTAACTGTTGACTGCTCACTGCTGACTGCTGACTGCAGTTGTGCCCAGGACAAGACTCGAACTTGCACACCGGAACCGGCACCAGCCCCTCAAGCTGGCGTGTCTACCAATTTCACCACCTGGGCTACGGGAGCGCAAAGATAGAAAAAAAACATTCACCAACATGAAACATGAGGAATTTTTATCCGGAAGCAAAATCCTTTATTTGCGCTTGATATTCAGGTCTTTAGTGAGACTCAGCGCGAAGGAGTATTTTGAAGAGAGCTGACTATCATTGTAATTGAATTAAACTGAAAGTTCATCAAGCAACATCAGATCCACTTCACCAGACTGAAATCCTGCCGGTGTGGCAGCAGCGGGTTTTTGGGGTAGACCCTGAAGGCATAATCAAACACGCCCGCACGGTTGGAGGGAATCTCACAACGGAATACGACTTCGCTGCCTTCATGCCGGATCAACTGGAGTTCTTCTTTATAGGTAATGTGATCGATCTGATCGTTGACCTTCTGTCCGAAGATAATCTCGATACCGATATCCGTGCCGCTGAGCTCATTCAGATTCAGGGTGATCTCCGCAAGAAAACTTTCACCCAGCACCAGGGGCTTACGCGTGGAATCCGTCATCCGGATATCGCTCACCTCTATGCTTTCCCAACCCCTGATCATCCGCTGCTTCCATGATGATAATTCCCGGGCCATGCGATACTGGTTTTCGCGCATCATCCGGGTCCGTTCATACATTTTGCTGTATATCCTGCTGTAGTAATCCTCGATCATCCTTTTCATCGTAAAATAAGGAGCCACACGCGAAATGGTGTTCCTGATATACTTTACCCAGGTTTCAGGCAGTTGCTGATCATTTCTCTCGTAGAACATCGGAATGATCTCCTCTTCGAGCATGGAGTAGATCGTTTCAGCATCCAGTTCGTCCTGTATCCTCTGATCGGCATAGGTGCGTTCTTCTTTGAGCGCCCATCCTGCTTCCGGCTTATAACCCTCGGCCCACCAGCCGTCTAATACTGAGAAATTCAGGGTACCATTCATCACCGCCTTCTCTCCGCTGGTACCCGATGCTTCCTGTGGACGGGTCGGGGTGTTGAGCCAGATATCAGCACCGGAAACCAGCTTTTTCGCCAGCTCCATATCATAGTTCTCCAGAAAAATGATTTTGCCTGCAAACTCGGGCCGCTTCGAAATCTCATAGATCCTTTTGATGTATTCCTGTCCCAGCGTATCGTTGGGGTGCGCCTTGCCGGCATATATAAACTGAACCGGGCGTTCCGGATTGTTGACGATTTTACTGAGTCGTTCCAAATTGGTGAAAAGCAAATGCGCCCGCTTGTAAGTAGCAAATCTTCGTGCAAAACAAATGGTGAGTGCATGTTCATTCAGCGGACCGGTCATCCGGAAGATCATGGAAGGACTCTCCTGCCGAAGGGTCATATCACGCCTCAGGCGTTCCCTGAGACTGCGGATCAGGTCCTTCCTCAGGCCATTCCTGATCTCCCATAACCTTATGGGATCGATTTGCTGTATCGCCTGCCAGTGCGACGCATCATGCTGCTCATTGATGAAGCGGTCGGGAAAGATCTCCTGGTAGAGCCAGCGCATAGGCTGTGACACCCATGTAGGATAATGCACCCCGTTGGTGACATAGCTGATGTGAAGCTCCTCGGGAAAGTACCCGGGATAAAGATCCCTGAACATCTTCTGGGTCACCCGTCCGTGAATGCGGCTGACGCCGTTCATCTCCTGTGATAAGCGGGCCGCCAGCACACTCATGGAGAACTTTTCTTCAGGATCATTTTCATGAATACGTCCCAGGTTCATGAAATCATCCCAGCTGATCCCCAGTCGTGATGCGTAATGGGGAATGTAAGTACGCAGAGTGTCCTCGGTGAAAACATCATGTCCGGCAGGCACAGGTGTGTGGGTCGTAAAAACCGTGCTGGCCCTGACGACTTCAAGAGCTTCGGGAAAACTCAGTTTATCGTCCTGCACATACTTACGAAGCCTCTCCAGGCCTGCAAATGCAGCATGCCCCTCATTGCAATGAAACAACATAGGATGAATGCCCAGCGTATCCAGAAGACGGATGCCTCCGACACCCAGCAGAACTTCCTGACGGAAACGCAGGTCATTATCCCCACCATAAAGCTGGCTGGTGAGCATCCGGTCTTCCGCGGTATTCTCTTCAATGTCGGCATCCAGCAAATAGAGCGTGATTCTTCCTACCGCGACTTTCCAGGCTTTGGCCTGGACGGTCCTTCCGGGAAAGGCCAGCTTCACGCGAACCCAGGTCTGGTTTCCGTTCCCGTCGGTGCTTTTGCAACGACTATCGCGCACCGGCTGTATGGGCAGGTGGCTGAATTTCTGTGGGATCTTCTCCGCCATCTGGTCGCCCAACAGAGAAATACTCTGCCGGAAATAGCCATGTCTGTAGAGAAGTCCAATCCCGGTAATGTTCTTGTTGGAGTCGCTGGCCTCCTTCAGATAATCTCCGGCCAGTACACCCAGACCACCGCTGAAAATTTTCAGAGAATCGTGCAGGCCATATTCCATCGAGAGATAAGCAATGGTTTCACTGTCGGGACCCGGATCAACCGACATATATGCATCGAAACTTTCTTCCACTTCGCGCAGTTGTTCCAGGAACTGCTGGTCGTTCTCCAGCCGGCTGTAATCGTCCAGCGAGAGCATTTCAAGCAGGGCAACCGGATTGTGTTCCGATTTTTCCCATAGCTGCGGGTTGACATTTTCAAAAAGCGCCGTGGCATGAGGATTCCAGCTCCACCAAAGGTTGAGCGAGATCTTACGGAGTGCTGCCAGACGGTCGGGAATCATCGGTTTGATCAGCACTTTTTTCCATTCAGGACGTTCGTGAATGATGCGCTTATACTGACTGATGACTTCCTGGGGCTGCTTTCCGTGATACATTCCTGCACGTGCCGAGGCTTTTTCCAGTGCGATACGATAAGCCTCATGATACTTTCCGATCAGGTTTTCCCACAATGCAGTACGGGAAACCTCCCAGGCCTTAGTCCGGGCCTCATCCTTCAGTGATTTTTCAATGTTGCAGCATCTCCTCAGATGGTCGGCAATCTCAGCACAAACCGTATCGAAGTTATCATCGGTGCGGTTCAGTACCGAGATGCAACCCGGACCTTCCGGATATTTCTCCATAACCCAGAGTCCAAAGCCGGCAAGGCTTGTCGTAATTGTAGGAATATGGAAGGCCAGGCTTTCCAGGGGGGTATATCCCCAGGGTTCGTAATAGGAAGGAAATACCGACAGATCAAAACCAATCAGAACATCATAATAGTGCATATCAAAGATGCCATCGTGTCCATCGAGATAACAGGGCACGAAAATCACCTTCACTCTGTCCTCCGGCCGGTTCAGCAAACCGTTATCGCGAAGGCGTTTCAAAACAGGGTCAGCATCAGCATTGTGCAGATGGTGCGTGGTAACCGCCATTGTAGTGCCCTGCGGTGGCTGAGGATCCATCAGCAGGGAACGTACGCGTTCGTCGCGGCCGGCATGCGCTGCAGGAACCGTAATATAGGCAAGCACGGGGGAGTTGAAGGCCTCGTCGCGGTTCAGACGGCCCAGTGCATCAATATACATATCAATCCCCTTATTATAGAACTCATAGCGTCCGCTGTTGATCACCAGGAGACTTTCCGGCGAAATCTCAGTTCCGCAAACGGCCACAGCTACCTCAAGCAGTTTGTTGCGGGCCATTTGCCTCCTTTCCTCAAAGATATCTTCGGCGGGGACAAAACTGTCCTCAAAGCCGTTGGGAGTTATCACATCCACCGGTTTGCCCAGAAAATGTGAACACTCCCTGGCAGTGATGGCACTCACCGTGGTGAAACTATCAGCTTCTCTTGCAGCGGTTCTTTCGAGGGAAAACTTCGCCAGCAGATTCATGTTATGAGCCAGTTGATCCGGGTTGTACTGTTCCATTTCCCGATACAGCGGCATACCGTTCCCCGCCACAGAACGACCCAGCACAGTAGCATGTGTTGTAAAAGTCAGTCCCGCCTGAGGGACTTTCTCCTTAAGATACAGCAAACCAGTTCCTGTCATCCACTCATGAAACTGCGCCACCAGGCGGTCACCCGCCGATACATGAAAATTGTAGAAGCTTTCTATGACCCGTGCGGCGGCGTATCCAAAAATCGCAGGTTCTGTATAGTCCCACTGACCGCTCAGAGAATCCAGCTTCCATGATTCCCATAAACCAGCAAAGATCTGATCCTTCAAGGGGTAATACATTCTGAAATCCACCAGTATCACTACTGGTTTACCGGCAATGTTCCATCGGCCGATCTTAAAACGGAGGCCTTCGGCTTCTGCTTTGATCCGCCAGCTTCGGTAGACATAATGGTCTTCAATAAATTCAGGATTACGCCGGGTTTCCATCCAGACATCGGGACCGATCAGAATGTAGCGGTCTTTCAGTTCCCGGGCCAGAGTCAGTGCTTTTGTAGAGATCACTGTATGGATCCCTCCCACTTTATTACAAGCTTCCCAGGAAGTTTCAAACAGATAATCAGGTTTCAGTTGTACAGTCTCAGTCATCTTTTCATTTTTCGTAAGCATATCCAAAATAGAATCCGGGGAGGGACAGCGCAGTCATCATTCCCGGAGGAGTCAGTGTTAGCGCGCCGACTCGAGGTATTGTTTCAGGAGCTGAATATTCAGTGCGAAATTACAGTTGATACAATCGGCATGCTGGAACGAAAGGGTCGCAATGCCCACTACTTCTCCTTTCAGGTTCATCACCGGACTTCCACTGCTTCCATGGGAGACAGCGACATCCACCTGGATGAAGTTGTCTCCGTCAGTGAAGCGCCCGTTCATTATGTCGTTCTCATCCCCACCCTTGAATCCCGATACAATACCTTTGGTCAGTGTACTTTCTATACCCTGGGGGTTCCCCAAAACGAATATCTCCTCCCCTTTTGAGGGTGCCTCCGCGGAACGTTTGAGCCAGGGAAAGGTCTGATTGCCCGCATCAATGGTAAAGACCGCATAGTCATATTGTTTGTTTCTGACTATGAAATCATCAATATGGTAGATATCTCCATCAATGGTTTTAATATCCCATTTGGTACCGCCCTCCACCACATGATAATTGGTGACCCCGCGGCCATCAGCAGAGATAAAGAATCCCGTTCCCTGCATGCTGTTGCCGTAACGATCATAACTCTCAATGAGAAATACAGATTTCTCAACCCTGCGCACCACATCCGTGAAGGAGGCATCTGCCAGGGTCGTATCATTGGGTGTCGTAATTCCTTCAGAGGCTGGATCCGGATTCCATGAAGTCACCCCCCAGGCAATCAGGAATGCGATGAGAACAGCCCCGGCCACGATAAAAACGATAGCCCAGCGACTCAGTTTAGGGCGGCGGGAGGTAGCTTCTTCTGTCATCACCGGCTTGCGCTGTGAACGACTCTCCCGCAGTGAAGGTGTACTGAAGAACATGGTCCACTCCAGCGTCCGGCGTGCCAGCCGCAGGCTGTCGCCCGGATGCAGCAAGGCACTGATCACCCGGCGGTCGTTAACAAAGGTTCCGTTGGTGGAATTCAGGTCGTTGACCAGAAACTCATGCTGATCGGTCTGCAGAATTTCCGCATGATGGGAGGAAACGAAATCATCACCGATCACAATATCATTGTCTGCCGCCCGACCCAGGGTGACTTTCCGGATCACCTGCCCCGAAAACTGATCAGGCGACTGTGTTTGAAAATACTCCTGCCAGGGAATGATGGTCTCACCGATCCGTACGATATCATTGGAGCGCAGCCAGGCCTGCTGCACCCTCTTTCCATTAACGTACGTTCCATTGCTGGAGCCCAGATCCTGAAGGTAAAAGTTACCCTTCTCATCCAGGGTGATGGAACAGTGATTGCCCGATACAAACGAATCCTGTATCACCACATCATTGCTGACCGCACGTCCGATATTCAGGGTTTTCACTTCTCCTCCGCTTTATTTCATATCAATGGGCTGGCCGAAAGCTCCGGCATCTGCATCAAAAATATACAAGCGCCGCTTCCCGTTACTCTTTGTTTTCACGATCAGGGCATCCGATGCCAAAGCTTTGTAAATCTTTTTCGGAACCTCCACCGGGTTACCTTCACTGTCAAGTTCGTATGAGTATTCCACTTTTCCTGTACTGATCTTCTCCCCTTTTTTCATGACCCTCACAAGGCTCTCATCAAAGGTTTCCTCATCCATAACAAGGCTCACCTTCTGGTTGCTGTGACCCAGGAACACCAGCACCCTGAACACTTCGTGTCTGATGTTACTGATCACGCAGGTATAGTCATCTACCCCGTCCGCATTAAAGTCCCCCGTGGTGTAATAATTATATTCAGCTTTCGCTCCTTCACTGTAAACGCGCCAGAGCGGGTGATGATCATCGTCAAAATAATCCTGCCTGTCAAAATAATCACGCAATGCGCGCTTGAACATCACAACCGTCGACAACTGACTCTCATCCGTAAAAATCTCGCTGATCTGATTGTACTCCCTCCGGTCGCCAAGATAGTTCATCGCTACATAACCTTCAGTTCCCGATGCATCCCTGACCCTCGCCCAGTATAGCCCGCTCTCACTGCTGTCACGATCCTTGCGGATCACCTCCAGCGGCTCGCCGAATTCCAGGACCCTGATCGTATTCGTCCGGCTTTCGGTGGTCTTTGAACTCCGCAGAGAAAGCTTATTCGCGATCACATATCGCTCCTCGTTCAGATATAGCAGTTTAAAAATGGCAATGACTCCTACTGAAACCAGAATCGCTGTCATGAAAATATTCCAGAAAAGCACACTGCCCTTAGTTTTCCCACGGCCCGACTTCCTTTCTTTCTTCTCCCGTGGCCGCTTTTCGTTCGCGGAAGTCACGGGTTCAGAAGATAACCCGTTCACCGATTGCCTGAACTCCGCACAACTCTGATAACGCTTTCCGGGCTCTTTATCCGTGGCCTTACAGATCACCAGCGACATGCGTTCGCTCACCCCGGGATAGAAAGTGCGGGCATCCGGCAAGGTTTCCTCGACGATCTTTTTGTAAACTTCATATTCTGTAGTACTGCCGTCGTAAGGACACTTGCCCGTCAGCATCTCGAAGAGTGTGATTCCCAGGGAATAGATATCGGTCCGGTAATCCATCTCCAGTCCTTTCACCTGCTCAGGACTCATATAGAGCACTGTCCCAAGCTTGGTCCCTGTCTTCGTCAGTTTGTGGCTGGTATCCCCGATAATCTTGGCGATGCCGAAATCGAGGATCTTGACCTTCCCGCTTTCACTTACAATGATATTTGAGGGTTTAATATCACGGTGTACGACATTCTTACGATGGGCATAGGCCACACCGTCGAGGATCTGGTTAAAGAGCGGAATGGCGCGGTCTTCCGGAATGGGACCCGTAACTTTCTCAATGTAGTGATCCAGGGCCTGACCCTCTGCATACTCCATCACGAGGTAGACTCCTGTCTCCATTTCCACATAATCGTACAGTTGAACGATATTGGGGTGATGAAGCTGCGAAAGCATGGATGCCTCATTCTTGAAGCGTTCCCTGATCTCAGGATTTCTGGCCAGGGTCGGGTTCAGTTCTTTGATGGCCACTTTACGACCGATATGGGTATGCACGCCCAGGTAGACATTCCCCATGCCTCCCTCGCCGATGAGCTTCTCAATGCGGTAATTCAGTACCTGCGTGCCAATCATATCCTTTTTATCTCTTTATATCAGAAGGGAATATTGATCGTTGCTCCGCTTCTGAGATCAGTGGCCGATTTCAAGCCGTTTGCCTTCAGAATGGCATCCGTCTTTGCCTTGTATTTCGATGCAATAGCGCTCACTGTTTCACCCGAGGCCACTTTGTGCTGAGCCTTCACAGGCACCCAAAGCTTATCGCCTTTATTGACCCTGTCGGCAGTGAGTTTGTTCTTTTTCATCAGACGCTCTTTTGAAACGCCAAATTTCTCAGAAACCACTGAAAGTATATCCCCGGAACCTATGGTGTATTCAACCCACAGGGTATCCTCACTGGCTCTGACGACCGTATGTTGCCTGGTGGTGTCAGGATTACGGGCGGTGGTATCATCCTGCTGCTGCGTAATGGTATCACGTTTCGGATCAAATTTCACCGGGTCCGGACTTTTGATGAACATATCCCATATAAAATATAAGATCGCCAATACGGCCAAACCAACAATGACGTATAAAATAGTACGTTTCATTTTTCTGCTTATTTTGGGAGTTTTTGATCGATGAATCTCTGCGGGTTGATGTTTGCCGGATTTCCCGGCCGGAACAAATTCAGTCTTTTTATTGGCGACATTGTAGAAATGAATCAGTTGAACCGTGATGTTGTCGTATCCTCCTGCCTCATTGGCCAGTTGCATCATCTTCAATGCCTTGTGCTGTACCGAGATATCCTCATTCAGGACGGATTGAAGTCCGGCATCAGGCAACATACTGGTGAGACCATCGGTGCAGAGGATCAGCATATCGTCATTGGCAGGTCTGGCCGGGACTTCTGAGATATCAATCTCAACGTCGGCCCGTACACCCAGTGCACGCAGAATTTCGTTGCGTCTGGGGTGCGACTCCATTTCCTCTTCGGAGATTAAACCCTGATCGACGAGGGTTTGCACGAAACTGTGATCGGAAGTCAGCCGGTGCAGCTTACCCTGTGTATGCATGTACAGGCGGCTGTCGCCCACATGCGCATACCAGGCTTTGTCATCTCGGAGTATCACCATGACGATAGTGGTGCCCATACCCGACAGTTGCGGGTTTTCGACTGCCCGCTGATAAACTGCACGGTTGGCAAATTCAATGGCTTCTTTCAGGGCATCCCGGGGCAGGTCGAAATAATGATTCTCCAGGAATTCCCTGGCTGAATCCACCGCGATATGCGAGGCCGTGGCACCGCCGACATGCCCGCCCATTCCATCGCAAACGATAAAAATGTGACCGTTGATGCTTTCGAAGTAGGCCAGGTAGTCTTCGTTCGCCTCCCTGACCCTTCCGATGTCAGTGGCATTTCCGAATTCGAAGTTTTTTAGTTTTCTGGTGTCAACCATGCTTGCGACTTAATGGTTATAGAATCAGGCTAAAGCTGTAATTTCAGAAAAGCCGCGCCCAGCTTGATGGTATCTGTGGGTGCAATCCTCTGCCTGTTCACGCGGGTGCCGTTCACATAGGTTCCGTTGGTGCTGTTGTTATCCATGATGATCCAGTTCCCGTTCTCGTTAATCAGGGTGGCGTGATGGCCCGACACTGTGGTTTCGGGGATGATGATATCGTTGGTGTTTCCGCGTCCGATGGTCATCTGCGGTTTGTTCAGGGGGAAGTTCTTTGAGAAAGTACCGGCAGAAACCATCAGCATGGGTGTTCCGCCGCCGCCGCCGATCTGCGTTCTCTTGAGGTCAAATTTCGCAGGTTCCTGAGGCGACACCTGTGTCTTTACTTCTTTCTGCTGATTGAGCTGTTGCTGAAGTGCAATATTGCGCTCCTCCATTGCCCTCAACCTGTCATTCTCAGATTTTCCTTTCTTACGGCGGGATATAAAGAACCAGATCAGCAGACCTGCCATGATCACAAACAGGGCCGCACCGACAATGATCCAGATCATATTGGCACTCCAGAAGGAAACCCTGTCTTCAGGAATGGTGAAGCTTCCCTGCTGCGTCTGCTCAAGATAATGTACCTCAAAAACGTTCTGCTCTCCGCTCTGCGAGGTAATGAAATCAAGGGTGTAACTGTTTCCCGGCTGCACACTCTGTTCATCAATATGGCTGACAAAGTCCCTGAGGGAAGAAGATATTTCATCTGATGTTTTGGCGCTCTCACTCTTCCCTCCCGTTTTGTCACTGATACGGATGAAATTATCAGCAGCATAGCGGTTACTGGTTTTGTAAGTGATGGTGTACAAGGGGATGCCGTACTCTTCAGCTTTTTCGATGCAATCGTCAGCCTTGATCGGTGAGCGACTGTTGTTGATGGCTGCGGAAATGACGATCAAAGCCTTGTTCGCAGGCAGATCTGCCTTTGAATTGATAAAATCCAGGCATTCGTAAATGCTCTTGAAAACATCCGCCACACGGTTGGTATCTTTCTGGGCAGTGACCTTCGATTTGAGTTCACCGGCCAGAAGATCCATATCGGAGGTAAACTCCGCGCTGAGGGTATTCAGTGAGCGCCCGTCGGCATTGGCCTTTCCGAAGTAGCAAACATTCACCAGGTCATCCTCTCCGAGCGTTTCGAGAACCGCGGCAACGGCCTTTTTGAAATTCTCAACCGGTGTTCCGTAAGTGTGACCTGATGCTTCGATGAGGAAGCACACAGCCTTACGGCTGCTCGTTGTGCCACCCGGCTGCATGGAAAAGTTGAAGGGGACTTCCTTACCTTCCTCCAGAATTTTGAAGTCGTTTTTAACAGCCTGCTCGTTGCCGTCGACGCTGACCTCAACAACGATCTGCGGATAGGCTGCAGGATCGACATTGACAATAGAGAAATTCTGTGCCCTGAGGCCGGTGAAACAGGCCAGAAAGAGAATGATTGAATACAGGATTTGCTTTTTCATAATGGTTTCAGGTTTTATCAGCCGGCTGTTCTGAATTTAAAAATGGTGTTTCCCGTCTTGATGATATCTCCGTCATTCAGGTTTCCTTCCTCGCAGAATACCTCATTGATGAAGGTTCCGTTGGTGCTGAGCTCATCTTTGAATTTGAAAATGCCCATGCGAAAAAGGATGGTCAGATGTCGCCCGGATACCGAAGGGTCATTGGGTATCACAATGTCGCACTGCGGATCGGAACCGATAATGTTGCGGCCTTCATAAATCCGGAAGTCTACACCCAGGGGATCCATGGTATAGGAAACCAGCCAGCCCGTCAGCTTACGTCCCGCGTTGTTCTTTCCTTCCTGAAAGAGGGGGGTTTCCTGTCCGTCGCTGTGATGTATCTGTGTTTTTCCCAGGTCATTTCCGCCGGAACCGCCGAAAATCTGGGTTTTTTCGTTCAGGGATTCGTTGCCCTGATCAATTTTGGTCTTGTCCAGGTCCATGTATTGTATGCTTTTGGAGGTTTTGGGGCAGTAAGGACATTCCTGAAGGTGATCAGGGTAATAGTGTCCATTACTGCACAATTTAAATTCACTCATGGCTTTTACAATAAAGCCACAAAGCTACAAAATTAGAAGATGGTGCAGTCAAACTGCCGGGTCAATTTTCTGTTAAAAGATCAGGCGTAATTCCCCTGCTTCAGAACCTTGCCATCCCTGCACATCCACTGTCCCATGGACATCAGGTGACGCTGCTCGAGGCGGGAATCGAGGAAGAGGAGGTCTGCATCGCATCCTTCGGCAATTGTTCCTTTACCGGACAGTTTCAGGATACGGGCCGGATTAGAGGTCAGCACACTGATCGCTTCATCGAGGGTAATCCCCTCCTGATTTACGGCATCCCTGATCTCCCGAAGGTTGGCAGAAGGCAGGCCCATCTCGAGTTTGATCAACTTTCCGTTCTCATCGAATCCCGGCAGTGATCCGCAGGCATCCGAGGTAAAAGTCACCTGGCTCAGGGAAATACCGGCATCTTTGATCAGCCTCAGGCATTTGGAAGGTTTAACCTCATACTCAGGGAAATAAGGATAGCTACTGGTGGTGATATCGATGTTGCCGCCCTGGCGTGCATAAACGATGGCATCCTCGAGCGTATAGTCATTGCGGTTGCAATGAGTCGGCAGAAATTGAGTCAGTTTCAGCATGCTCTTCTCCACTACCTGGTACAAGGGGCGGAAAGGATCCTGTGCATCCCCCAGATGAATGTTGAGGATCCCGGCTTTGCCGCCCAGCATCCCTCCCACGCGTGCATGCTCAGTGAGCCGCAGGAGTTCATCCACATTCGGATAGGAAGAACGGTGGTCGGAAATGGCAATTTCCCCCACTCCGATGATCTCATCAATCAGTGCGATATCGCGCCCGACATCTCCGGTAATTGTGGGTGTGGGCACCTGATACGCCCCTGTGTACATGAATGCCGATACGCCTTCCTGCCTCAGTGCTTTGACCTTCATCAGAACCGACTCCACGCTGCGGGTCATCCCGTCGGTACCCAGGCAACCGACCACTGTAGTGACACCGGCTTCGAGCATGTGGAACAGCTTCATTTCGGGGGTTCGCGTTGCAGGACCACCTTCACCACCGGCCCCG
>CALGYY010000156.1 GCA_937934705.1 uncultured Bacteroidota bacterium | reverse complement strand
GGATCGTGGCTGTCAGCACTGTTTTCTCGGTGATCTTTGTCAAAGAAGCTTTTGGCGGCACAGGTATGAACATCTTCAATCCCGCGCTGATGATGCGGGCTTTTGTTTTCTTCGCCTATCCTGCAAAGATTTCCGGCGACCTGGTCTGGGTATGGGGAGGAGGGCAGCATGCAGTTGACGGTTTCTCCGGGGCAACACCCCTGGCCCATGCTGCATCGGGCCACACAGAAAACATCCCCTCCTGGTATGATATGTTCATGGGGTTCATTCCCGGATCAATCGGTGAGACCTCCAAACTGGCCATCTTATTGGGAGCGCTGATTCTTGTGATCACGCGCGTCGCAAGCTTCAGGATCATGCTGGCCACCATCGCCGGCGGTGCTGCCATGGCTCTTATCTTTAATGCCATCGGATTGAATGCAGCCATGAGGATCGACCCCCTGAGTCATATACTGATGGGCGGTTTTCTTTTTGGAGCCGTTTTCATGGCTACCGATCCTGTGACCGGCTCACAAACCCCCAGGGGTAAAATTGTCTATGGTTTCCTGATCGGTGTATTCGCCATACTGATCAGGGTGTTTAACCCGGCCTATCCGGAAGGTATGATGCTGGCCATACTGCTGATGAATGCATTCGCACCGCTCATTGACCATGTGGTGGTACAGTCGAATATCCGCAGGAGAAAGAAAAGAGCGCTGAAACCCATTACGATCACAAAAAATTAATCCCATGTTCAGCAACCGGTATATTATTATCTATTCAGCCATTATGGTTCTGGTTGTAGCGGCAGCCCTCACGGTGGTTGCAGTGCAGCTCCGTCCTGCACAGCAGTACAACCAGCGGGTTGAAAAGATGCAGAGCATATTGGCCAGTGCCCACATTGAGTCCACCGTAAAGAACGCCGAAGACCTCTACAATAAATACATCACCACTGCATTCGTGATCAACGAAGCCGGGGACAAGGAAGCAAATGCAAATGCGTTTGAAACTGATCTTTCCAAAGAAAATTCAAAAGCAGTTGCCGAACGCCATCTTCCGGTTTTTGTCTGCATCAATGACAGCGGATCCCTTTATTACATTCTTCCCATGCGTGGAAAGGGACTTTGGGGACCGATCTGGGGCTACATGGCCTTCAGCAGTGATCTGAAGATTATCGTCGGCGCCATGTTTGACCACAAAGGTGAAACACCGGGACTGGGAGCAGAAATTGACACCGATAAATTCGAAGATCAGTTCATAGGGAAAAGCATATTCAACGAACAGGGAGAATTCGTATCCGTAAAAGTAGTTAAGGGTGGTGCGCCTGACGGGGACACCCATGCAGTGGATGCAATTTCCGGAGGCACCATAACCAGCAAAGGACTTGAAGACATGATCCGCGACGGCTTAAGCCCTTACCAGAATTTCTTTCAGCAGATCCGTGATTCCGTTTCATCTCAAAATACGTCAGAAGAATGAGTGCATTAAAACTTCTCTCAACACCTTTAAACAAGGAGAACCCCATTACCATCCAGGTATTGGGGATCTGCTCAGCTCTGGCAGTTACCGTTCAGCTTAAACCGGCTCTGGTGATGGCTCTCTCGGTAACCGTTGTTACCGCTTTTTCCAATCTGATCATCTCACTTCTGCGCAATACCATTCCGCCGCGCATCCGCATCATTGTGCAACTCGTGGTGATCGCAGCTCTGGTTATCATCGTCGATCAGGTTCTGAAAGCCTATGTTTATGATGTCAGTAAAAAGCTCTCGGTATTTGTCGGGTTGATTATCACCAACTGCATCATCATGGGTCGTCTGGAGGCTTTCGCGATGGCCAAAAAACCCTGGCCGTCATTTCTCGACGGACTGGGGAACGGGATCGGATACGGGCTGATACTGGTGATTGTCGCCTTTTTCAGGGAATTACTGGGATCCGGCAGCCTTTACGGCTATAAACTGATTCCCGCATCTTTCTATGAAATGGGCTATATGGATAACGGGATGATGATCCTTCCGCCGATGGCGCTGATCACCATTGGAGCCATCATATGGATACAGAGAAGTAAAAATCCTGATCTGATTGAGAAACAATAAACCCTGAAGCTTTAGGAAAAATGGAAAACCTTCTTAACCTGTTCGTTCGCTCGGTTTTTATCGACAACATGGTATTTGCATACTTCCTGGGGATGTGTTCATACCTGGCGGTGTCGAAAACCGTGAAAACCTCAGTCGGACTCGGAATTGCAGTCACTTTCGTGCTGCTGATCACTGCACCGGTCAATTATCTGATCGACACTTACCTGCTGAAGGAGGGCGCCCTGGCCTGGCTGGGACCGGAATACGCCGACCTGGACCTGAGTTATCTCAGCTTCATTTTATTCATTGCTGTAATTGCTGCCATCGTGCAACTGGTCGAGATGGTGATTGAGAAATTCAGCCCGCCACTGTATAATGCCCTGGGTATTTTCCTGCCCCTGATCGCAGTAAACTGCGCTATTCTGGGTGCTTCACTCTTCATCCAGGAGAGGGAATATGCCAATATCGGAGAGGTCAGTGTTTTCGCTGTCGGATCAGGAATTGGATGGTTCCTGGCTATCGTATCATTCGCGGCCATCAGGGAGAAAATCAGATATTCCAACATCCCCGCCCCCCTTCGCGGATTGGGAATAGCCTTCATCCTTACCGGATTAATGGCTGTCGGATTCATGAGTTTCATGGGCATCACCTTATAAAACAGAAAAGCATTTGACAATGATAATACTAAGCAGTACCCTGGGACCCTTAATGCTTTTTGGCGTTAGTATTTTCCTGATCATAATCATTCTTCTGGTAGTTGTACTCCTTGTTGCCAGAGCAAGGCTTTCACCATCCGGGCCGGTGGTTATGAAGATCAACGACGATATGGAACTGAAGGTGAGCTCCGGTTCCACGATATTATCAACCCTGTCGGCAGAGAAGGTCTTTCTTCCCTCGGCATGCGGTGGCGGCGGCACCTGCGGTATGTGCCGCTGTCAGGTAGTGAGCGGAGGCGGAAGCATACTACCCACAGAAGTGGGTTTCTTCACACGCAAGCAGATCCTCGACAACTGGAGACTGGGCTGCCAGGTTAAGGTGAAAGAAGACATCAGCATCCAGGTTCCCAAAGAGATCTTCGGTATCAAAAAGTGGGAATGTGAAGTGGTTTCAAACAGAAATGTAGCTACCTACATCAAGGAATTCGTGGTCAGACTGCCCGAAGGGGAAAGCCTGGATTTTGAGTCAGGAGGCTATATTCAGATTGATGTTCCAAAGATCGAGGTGGATTTTCGCGACATGATCGTTGAGGAAAAATTCCGGGATGACTGGGAAAAGACAAAGATGTTTGAGCTGAGAATGAAAAACCCTGAACCCATCTACCGCGCTTATTCCATGGCCAATCATCCTGCCGAAGGCAACATCATCATGCTGAATATCCGCATAGCCACGCCCCCATTCGATAAAAAGAAACAGCAATTCATGAAAGTAAACCCCGGAATTTGTTCATTCTACATTTTTTCACGAAAGCCGGGTGATAAAATTACCATTAGCGGGCCCTATGGCGAATTCTTTATAA
>CALGYY010000155.1 GCA_937934705.1 uncultured Bacteroidota bacterium | reverse complement strand
ATAAACTGAAAAGATGCGGAGTAATCCTCCAGGGTGAAGGTCCCGAATTCGTTGCCGTTCTTGGCTACGCGGTGGGCTGACGCGGTAATCATCCCCCCTACCCTGATTTCACGGCCTTTCAGGCGACTCATGTCGTCACGCAATTTTTCCAGGGTGCAATTGGTGAAATTCTCCAGCTCGGTCCTGTAAGTATCCAAAGGGTGACCCGACATGAAAAAGCCGATCACTTCATTTTCAAATTTCAACTGGTCGAGTTTGCTCAGTGGCTCACAATCCGGTATGGTCGGATCAGGGATGCGCACCTCTTCTGAATCACCAAAAAGGGAAGCCTGCATACTGGACTGCCTGCTCTGTAATGCAGCCACATGCCGGATCAGTTTTTCAATGAAGTTATTCTCTTCTCCTGCTTTTTTTACAAAGTACTGTGCGCGGTGAACCCCCCTGAAACTGTCGAAAGCGCCTGCCATTGCCAGTGATTCCAGGCTCCTGCGGTTAACTGTGCGCAGATTGACCCTTTTGGCGAAGTCGAAGATGTCGGAAAAAGGTCCATGTGCTGTCCGCTCCTCGATAATGGCCTCCACTGCTGCCTCTCCTATCCCCTTCACCGCAGCCAGCCCAAAACGTATCTCACCATTTTTATTAACGGTGAACCTGAAATCACTTTCATTGATATCCGGACCCAGGACAGGGATTCCATGGTGCCGTGCTTCATCGATGTAGTAGGTAATTTCTTTGATCACCGAAAGATTGCGGCTCAGAACGGCGGCATAAAACTCAGCCGGATAATGCGCCTTCAGATAGGCCATACGGTAGGCCAGAAATGCATAACAGGTACTATGCGATTTATTGAATGCATATTTGGCGAAAGCTTCCCAGTCGGACCAAACCTTTTTAGCCGTTTCTTCAGGGACCTGCCTTTCAGAGCACCCGCTGATAAATCGTGCTTTCATATCCATCATCATCTGGTCGATCTTTTTTCCCATAGCCTTTCGCAATGAATCGGCCTCTCCTCTGGAGAAACCTGCCATGGCTCTCGAGAGCTGCATCACCTGTTCCTGATAGACGGTTATCCCATATGTATTTTTGAGATATTCCTCCATGATGGGGTGATCATAGGTAATTTTCTCTTTACCATGCTTTCTGCGGATATAATTCGGTATATACTCCATAGGACCTGGCCGGTAAAGAGCATTCATTGCTATCAGGTCTTCGAAGTGGTTCGGCCGAAGCTCTTTGAGATTGCGTTGCATGCCCACACTTTCAAACTGGAAGACCCCGCTTGTATCACCACGACTGAAAAGCTCATAGGTTGGTGCGTCGTCGAAAGGGATACCCTCAATATCGAGATCAACACCTTTGGAAACTTTAATATTCTCGAGTGCATCCCGGATGATCGACAAGGTTTTCAGACCAAGGAAGTCCATCTTGAGCATACCCACTGATTCCACCTGACCACCTTCAAACTGGGTAACCAGCAGACTGGTTTCCTTTGAGGTGCATACGGGTATATATTCTGTCAGGTCATCCTTTCCGATGATTACACCGCAGGCATGGAGTCCGGTGTGCCGGACAGAACCCTCAAGGGTTTCTGCATATTTCAGGGTTTCAGACACAAGGGGATCCGCTGAATTTCTGGCTGTTTCCAGTTCCTTCACTTCTTTGAATGCATCTTTCAGACTGATTCCCGGTTTCTCGGGAACAAGTTTGGCGAGGCGATCGGCTTCAGACAGGGGAAGTTTCTGCACTCGGGCCACATCCCTGATCGCCATTTTTGCAGCCATGGTACCGAAGGTTATGATCTGGGCCACCCGATCGTGCCCGTATTTGTTCACAACCCATTGAATGACTTTATCGCGGCCGTCTTCGTCGAAATCAATATCGATATCAGGCATTGAAATACGGTCGGGGTTCAGGAAGCGTTCGAAAAGAAGGTCATATTTCAGCGGATCAATATCCGTAATAAAATTGCAGTAAATCACCACACTGCCTGCAGCACTGCCCCTTCCGGGGCCCACCGATACTTTCATGTCGCGGGCAGCCTGAATAAAGTCACCGACGATCAGAAAGTAGCCCGAAAATCCCATTTTGCGGATAACTTCAAGCTCAAAATCGATACGTTCTCTAATTTCCGGAGTAATTTCACCATATCGTTTGGCAGCCCCCTGATAAGTCAGGTATCTCAGATACTCATTCGGGTCTGAATAACCTTCGGGAAGTGGGAAATCAGGTAAAACGGCCTCTCTTTTCAGGGTAAAACATTCCACCTTCCCGGCAATTTCCATCGAATTCTCAACTGCTCCGGGTACATCTTCAAACAGGGCCTGCATTTCTTCCGGTGATTTCAGGTACTCCTGCTTGGTATAGCGCAAACGGTTGGGGTCGTCAAGGTCCTTGCCCGTGTTGAGGCAAATCAGCCGGTCATGGGCTTCGGCATCTTCGCTGAACACAAAATGAACGTCGTTGGTGGCAACAATTTTAACACCGGTCTTATGTGATAATGTTTTGAAAGCTTCCACGACCATCTGTTGCTGGGCATATGTGTCTTCATCAAAACGGGGATCCCCGGTGGCATGACGCTGAACCTCCAGATAGAAATCCTCCCCGAAGATCTCCCGGTATTCGGCGATCAGGGTCTCGGCATGATCCATCCTCCCGCTCAGCACGGCCTGTGGAATTTCCCCGGCAAGGCAGGCTGAACAGGCGATCAGGCCTTCACTGTATTTACGCAAAATTTCCTTGTCAATTCTGGGCTTATAATAAAAGCCGTCGGTAAAGGCTGTGGAAACCAGTTTGACCAGATTGCGGTAACCGCGCAGGTTTCGGGCCAGCAGGATCAGATGATAACCACTCCTGTCTTCCGTGCCTGTTTTATCCGCCATACTTTTGGCTGCAACATACATCTCACACCCAATGATCGGCTTAATTCCATGTTTGGAAGCCGTATCAAAAAACTCCTTCACACCAAACATATTTCCGTGATCCGTAATCGCAACGGCATCCATCCCGAGCTCTTTTACCCGTTCGATCAGAACAGAAATTTTGGACGCACCATCCAGTATTGAATATTGGGTATGTACATGTAAATGAGTAAATAAAGACATAAAGAATCACCTCCTCCGGTCCACAGGTTTTATTGACTTTACTGCTTGCAAAGCCTTATCTTTCAACAACATAAATGAATTACGGTTTCTATTCCGAGCTTGTGTAAAGTTACGAAAAAAGACGGAGGCTTTCCGATTGTTGATAACTAAAGTCGGGGGATGAAAATGCTTTTTTTTTCAATGAATAAGGAAAACGCACTGCTTAAATTCATAAATTTGCGCCCTAATTTTCAAATTCTCGTAAAGCAATATGGCTACCACAGCAGACATCAGGAACGGACTGTGCATCGAATTCAACGGTGACCTCTTTTCAATTGTTGAATTTCAGCATGTTAAACCCGGAAAAGGAGCAGCATTTGTCAGAACCAAACTGAAGAATTTGAAAACCGGAAAAGTGATTCAAAACACTTTCAATTCAGGCGCGAAGATCAACGTGACGCGGGTTGAGCGCAGGCCTTATCAGTTTCTATACAAAGACGACAACGGCTACCATTTCATGAACACCCAGACTTTTGAGCAGGTCCAGTTAATGAAAGACCTGATCGATGCACCAGATCTGATGAAAGAAAGCCAGTCGGTGGAAATTGTCTTTCATTCCGATACAGAATCCCCGTTAAACTGTGAACTTCCGCCATTTGTTGAGCTCGAGATCACCTATACTGAACCGGGCTTAAGGGGAGATACCGCAACCGCAACCCTGAAACCGGCTACTGTCGAAACCGGCGCTACGATACAGGTTCCCCTCTTTATTAATATCGGGGAAAAGATCCGGGTTGACACCCGCAATTACGCTTATTACGAAAGAGTTAAGGGTTGATTAACAGATAAGGGTACACAACATGAAACTTGAAAAAAATCTGAGTCTCAAAGAAGTCGCAAGCATTTTGAATGCTACTTTCGATGGACCCGAAAACCACATCATCAGCGGGATCAACGAAATTCATAAGGTAGAAGAGGGTGATATCACCTTCGTGGACCACCCCAAGTATTATTCGAAAGCCCTGAGTTCAAAGGCAACAACTGTTATCATCAATACCAGGGCCGAGGTCCCTGAAGGTAAAGCGCTGATCTATTCTGACGATCCTTTCAGGGATTACGTGACCCTTGTACTGCGATACCGTAAATTCGTCCCTTCATCTGACATGATCAGCGATAGCGCGGAAATCGGAGAAGGGACAGTGATTCAGCCGGGTGCGTTTATTGGTCATAACGTTAAGATCGGCAAAGACTGTATCATTCATGCCAACGCAACGATCTATGATCACAGCATTATCGGCGACAGGGTGATCATTCATTCCAGCAGTGTGATCGGTGGTGATGCGTTTTATTTCAAACGCAGACCGACCCATTATGACAAGATGGAATCCTGTGGAAGAACCATCATCGGGAATGATGTGGAGATAGGCTGCATGTGCGCTGTGGATAAAGGGGTTTCAGGAGACACGGTGATCGGGAATGGCAGTAAGCTTGACAATCACATTCAGATCGGACACGATACCGTGATCGGGAATAACTGCCTGATCGGAGCCCACACGGCAATTGCAGGCGTAACGACCATAGAAGATGATGTAATCATATGGGCCAAATGTGCGATCAATAAAGACCTCACCATCGGCAAAGGGGCGGTACTGCTTGCCTGTTCTGCAATTGATAAATCCATCGAAGGGGGTCAGGTTTATTGGGGCATTCCTGCCGAACCAGCCCGCAAGAAATGGAAGGAGCTGGCTTACATTAAGAGACTTCACGAGATATTCGAACGTTGATCCGGGCTCGTCTCAACGATTGTTTTCCTGTCTTAGGATTCTGAAGTTTTTCCGGAGTTTTTATCCTGTTCCGGCTGTTCAACAGTTTTCTCTTCGCACAGATCTTTCCGCTTTTCCTGGAACAGGTCAAGCGAAACAATTACAGCAATGAAAGCCCAGAAAGGAACTGAAGCCTTGTCGGTATCAAGGAAATTATTCAGTATACCATGCGTATAATAAGTAACGAGTCCCAGGAAGAATGCCAGCGCAATGATCCTCACATCCCTGCTGACTGCCCTTTTCCAAACCCTCACCGTTGTCCAGATAACGGTTCCCAGAATGCCCAGAACAGTAAGCAATCCCGGAATCCCCTGTTCAGTCATGGGCCCAATGTATTCAGAGTGGGCATTCCCCCGATCACCGGCATTGGTTGAAATAATGGTTTTGTCTTTTGAAAGCTGGTATGGTGCATAGAGGAACTGATAGGTGCCGGGACCCCATCCCCAGAATGGTCGTTGCTCAAACATCCGGATCGCTGCATTCCATCGGTTCAGGCGTTCAAGGTTAGACGCATCCGAAGAAATGTTGGAGATGGATTGCACGTGCTCGGCAATATTCACAGAAGCATCCTGTTTGTTTTTCTCAAGCTTCCAGAAAATCTGCTGTTCAAAGCTGTAAAACAGTCCTGCAAGAACCAGGAAGATGACCATCACCCAGCGGAAGCGGATCTTCAGAATGAAGGCTATGGCCACGGCCAGACAGGCAATCACACTGATCCATGCAGCGCGGCTGTAAGAAAGGATCAGGCCGGTTAATAGTATAATGAAAGCTGCAAAAAGAAGCCAGCGTTCTGTCTTGCCGGTTCGGTTGAGAAACATCAGGGCAAAGATCACAGGAACGAACAGGGCAATGGCAGCACCGTAGGCTGTGTGGTCGTTGTAGAACGGGGACATGACCCAGTGTGCGGCGTTTTCATCAAACCCCCAAATAATCAGGTTATAGGTTGAAAAAGCGATCACGCCGATCAGGGGAAGTGTATACATCCAGGCATTGACTTTAATGAACCTGATTTTCCTGAACACCAAAGTCATCAGAAAATAAAAGGGGATGATGAACCACAGACGTGCGATCAGAAATTTGAAGGATACCAGGGGCAACTCACTGGTAATACTGGTAATCAACATCCACAGCAAATAAATCAGAATGGCGATGCTGACCGGATGCCTGATCAGTTTTCCGGGGATAAGCTCCTTGTCGAAAATCACTTTGACGAAGAACAGGCAGAGTATGCCAAAGAGCAGCGGTTCTGTAGGTAGTGAGAGCGCTACATTATTATTGAAATCTTCAATGTTGATGGCAATAGGTGTCAGAAAAGTGATGAACAGCAGCAATCGGTCCAATGCGAAAAAGAACATGACCAGAATAAGTAGTGCGATAGGCAGCAGAGAAAACCAGAAGAATTCGTTGACAATGAAAACAACGTTCAGTAAAACGAAAACTGCACTGAGAATGTAAACCCATTTCAGTTTCCGCTTTTCGGTGATTGCAGAAAGCTTATTTTCCATCGGGCGAATTCTCACGGACATCCAGCTTTCTGAGCCGCTTCCGTTCGATGACCGAAATCACGATCAGAGTCAACAGAAGGCTGGAGATGGTCGTCACCAGCACAATCAGCCAACGGATAGGGTACGCTTTGCTGTCGGCCACATAAGGACTGGTTACGATATTGGCATAAGTCAGTTCCTTGGTCAGATCACTGACGGCCTGGTCGTATTCAGCCTTAATCTCGTTATAGGAAGTAGCCAGGCTGGCCACATAACCTCCCAGGAAAAGGTACTCTCCCCCGTAACGTCCCAGATTGGAGAACATAGAATCATACACCGGCACCTTCCCTTTTCCTGTATTCACAGCTGACAGGTATGCTCTGGTGTATTCCTTCAGTTGGATATTGAAGTCAAAAATATTGTAGTCTTCCCGGAGGACCCTTAACCTTTCCTGTACGGAATCGATCTGGCTCTGTTTGTTGTCCAGTTGAACTTTGTAGATCTTCACTACCTCGGCCGTTTTTTCCCTCTGCAGCTGCCTGGCTTTCAGATTGAAGAGGTTGACCATGGCTGAAACCATATTACAGGCCATCTGTGGCTCGTGATCATAGGCTTCAACAACGATAGACTCATATTCTGTTTTGCGTATGCTGATGTTATCAGACAACTCCTTCTTCATACGGGTAACTGCCTGCGGGCTTGCGGTATCAATTCCGTAGTGGGTGGCCAGGTTGAAGCTGTCAATCATGTTCATCATGATATCCTCTGACTTGAACAGTTGAAGCATTTGTTCGGTGGGCGTTTCCGAAGAATAAGGAATCAGGTTGCTCGGGTAGACTACCGCGAATGATTTATATTTCGGTCTGATGAACAAAGGAGAAGAGAACAGCACGGATAAGCCCACAGCTACGACTGCAACGATAATAATCGGGAGTTTGTACCGTATGATCAGTTGAATCAGATTGCCGCTATTAAAGAAGGAGTTCATAAACTCGTCCGTTTCGTCGTAATATTCATCATAAGTATCTGCAGTACCCCTTTTCTGCTCTTTCTTGTCTGCTTCCCCGAATAATGACAGGGCAGGAACTGGGCTAATTCTTACTTTTCTTTTCTCTTCCGGGGCCTGCTTTGCTTTGCCATCATCCGTCTTATCAACATCTTCGCTGATTTCAAATTCGTCTTCCTCACTCCACAGACGGAGTGTCAGGAAGTCGTTGCGGAAATCCCACGGGCCACTTTTTTTTTTCTGAAACTTTCTAAAACTATTAATACCAGTACAGCCAGTAACATTGCAGCAATCGTTGAAACCGCAACGATAATCCAGCGTACAGGATAACTTTTCTTTTCTGCTTTAAAAGCTCTGTCAACTACAAATTTTGCCGGTAAAGTTTCCTGAGCGTCAATTTTGGCCTCATCATATTTGTTTTTCACCTTACTGAGCTGCTCCTTGTCATACTCCAGTTGTGATCTGAGGGACACATAGATACCTCCATATTCTCCCAGGATCTTAATTCTCTCTTCTATGGCTTTAACACCGGCTGTATTGTTCTTGGAGAGGGCGATTGCAAGTTGTACATTATAGGCTTCGGCTTGTGTTTCGTAATCATTGATTCCCATGACCCTGAGAGCGTTCAGAGAATCCTCCAGTTGCTTGATCTCCGCTTTCAGCATATTATACTCGCTCTCAACAATCTTGAAAGCCTTGACCGCCCTTTCTTTCTGCATTCTGTTCTTGACGGTATCCAGCAGGTCAGCTACCGTATTGGCAATATCCGCTGCCATTTGAGGATCCTTATCCATCACAGAGATCTCTACCGCCATGTATTCGGTACGCCTGAAGGTGATATTATCATTATACTCACTGATCAGCTCAGTCATTTTGAATGGACTGTTGGGATCAATATTATAATGACTCATCAGGTCGAACTTTTCAATTACCCTGGAACGGATCTCGTTTGAATTCAGGATCTGCAGGAGCTGTTCAGCCTGTTCTTCCTCACCAAATTCCAGAATATCCTGCTTGGGCCCGAAATTATCTGCCAGAATTGCTTTGGAAATAGCGTTGGTGGAGGTGGGGAAAAGTACAACGATGGACTTGTACTTGGGTGTAATTAAAAAAGAAAATCCGGCTGATGCAACTGCAGACACCACAGCCACAATGAGCAGCGGTTTCCACCATTTTAACAGAAAAAGGAGGAAGTTGGTTGTGTTGAATTCGTCTTTCCGGTTCTGATTCATTTTTCCGTCAGTGATTCAAAAGCCCGGCAAATGTAAAAAAAACTTCTCAGATGCCTGCAATTTTTTGAAAGGTCCGGATCAGGCTGTATTTTCGTCCTTAGATTACACATTCTGTGAATCATATTCTATGTCCGGTTCATTGCCGTTTGAAGAGATTGAAGAGCGATCGTAGTGACAACAGGCGAACCAGTGCAACAAAAAGCAAGGCGTTGCCACCGATGATCAGGATACCCAGCATCCAGTTAAGCTCCAGCATTCTGGCCATCCATCCGGTGAGAAGGCTTATCACGATGAAACCTGACAGTTTAAACAGATAGATTTTATCCGTTCTGAAACGGAAGATAATCTGAACGATGATGACCTGCACAATAGCCGTCAGAAATTGGGTCAGCAGACTGGCATAAGCAGAACCGATGGATTTGTACCAGGGGATCAGAATGAAATTCAGACTGATATTCAGCACCATACCGCACCCGGCAACGATATTCAATTGTTTCAGGTTTCCGTTGGAAGTAAGTAATGTTCCAAAAACATAGGTGGTCGATATCGGGATAAAGCCAGCCATCAGCAGGCCGAAAATGACCGAAGTCTGATCAATTCTCGCCCTGAAAACCTCAAGAGTCTCATCTGCATGCTGAGGATAAAGCAGGGTCATGATCTCCTTGCTATAGAAGAAGGAGGTCATGGCAACAATTACGCTCAATACAAACAGAAGGGTAAATGAAAGCCTGGCCAGTTTTTCAACCGATTCCCTGAATTTCAGCATACGTGCAAACATGGGCAGGAGGATCACTGAAAAAAGGTAGGCGATCATATTGGTCGCATCCAGCAGGCGGTACGCTGATGCATATATCCCGGCCTGCTCCTCTCCCTCCCGTCCCGGAAGCAGGCGCTCCAGCATCACAGAGTCAATCCTGTTATAAAAAGCCATCAGCAGGACTAAAATGGCAAACGGAAAGCTTTTCTTGATAATCATGAAAAAGAAAGGGCGGTTCCATTTCAATCTGCTGAACCTGGCTTTGCGGACAACGACCAGAAAAGCCACCAATGCGGTCAGCAAATAAGCTGCGGTTTGGGAATAGATGAACCATTCGATACGGAAAGGCGTACTGGTAACATTACCCCACAAAAGAATCCCGCAAATCACGATCATCAGGGCACGGTCAAGGACGGACAGGAGGCTGTCTGTTTTGAAATAATGCAAGCCCGAGATATTTGATCTCAGATACAGAATAAAGGAAATCAGGAATTGATTGAATCCCAGTAGTCCAAGCATTTTCATTTGCTGGCTGTCGTAACCGATCAGCAGTCCGGCCCCCAGCGAAATGATGCAATAAAAAACAAAGAGCATCATTTTGAGCACGAGGATGCTGGAAAAATGCTTATTAAGGAGCTGGTGGTTCTGCGCTATGTTACGGTTATTGAAATTGGTAATGCCAAAATCCAGCAGGATATTGAAAAGAAAAGTAAAATTGAATATGGCAAAATAGAACCCATAGTCAGCTGCCCCCACGACGTTCTGTACCGAGCGGTCGATCCCCAGTATCCAGAACGGCTTGATAAGCAGATTCAGGAAGAGCAGGATAAGCAGGTTGATGATAAATTTCCTCTGCATGCAGACTTACTGGCTTTCTGGCGTGAAAAAAAAGTTCTGATTTGAATGTTTTTCAGGATCAAAATGGGTCAACCCCTCCCGGTTGAGTACCTTTATGCTGTAGCCAATGCTCTTCATGAGGGCGAAGCAGTTCTGGCGGTTCTGATTGTCCCACAATTCGGCATAAATGATTGGTTTGTGCCGCTTCAACAGTTCAATAGCGCCTTTGAGCACAAAATATTCAAAGTTCTCAACATCCAGCTTGATCCCGCTTATGGATGGAGCATCACGCAAGCCGGGATAATCATCCAGCCGCGCCATTTTTACCTTAAAATGCTGCCCTGAATTAAAATCACTGATACTTTCATGAACCACATGGCTCAGACCATGCAATTTGGCTTTATGTTGCACAGGGAGGACCATTTCCACCTCGCCCGTATGATCCCCAAGTGCCTGTTCAACAAGTGTAACATTGTTAAGGGCAAAATGCCTGATCACCCGTTTAAACGTTTTTACATTCACCGGTATGGGTTCAAAAGCCCAGATCCGGCTATGCGGAAGTTTGCGGGCAAGGTGAACACTCATTGCGCCGATATTTGCCCCGATATCAAGCACGGTGTCCCCGTCTTTCAGCATGCCTGCAAAATGAAGAAAGTCTCCCTCTTTGCGGTTACATTTCAGCGTGGCAATAATATACCGTGCAAAAAGGAACAGATAATTCTCCCAACCGAGCAACCCCTGCAACAAGCGTTTAACGAAGTTCTTCATACCTTATAAAGAGGGCGCAAAGATATAAAAAGATCGGGAGGGCGAATGGCTTTTGCCCGACAAGTCACCCCGGGCATGAAAACCTGAGTTCTTTCCATATATTTTGTGAAATTGATTAATTTTGCAGCAAAATAACCCCTTATGGATTTAAAGGAAATTCTTTCGGTATCAGGCAAAAGCGGCCTGTTTAAGGTAGTTTCGAAAACGAGGAACGGCCTGATCGTTGAAAGCATGCTTGACAGGAAAAGGATTCCCGTGTATGCTTCAGATAAAATCAGTAATCTTGAAGAGATCAGCATTTATACTGACGACAAGGAAGTCCCCCTGAAAGAGGTTTTCAAAAAGATCTTCGAGAAGGAATCGGGGGGTAAGCCCATGGATCCTAAATCAGACGACCACAAACTGAAGGATTATTTTGCCGGCGTG
>CALGYY010000154.1 GCA_937934705.1 uncultured Bacteroidota bacterium | reverse complement strand
ACCCGTTTCATTAACACCGAAGCTGCAAAGATCTGCTTTGAGTTTACCATCCGCCGCAAAGCCGACGGTGAGATTGCTGCCACCGGCAGTTCAACCCAGGTTTTCCTGAATCATGAGCGCGAATTGTTGCTGACCCCGCCGGCATGTTTTACTGACTGGAAGAATAAGTGGGGGCTCGGTTCCTAAACCCGGTCATAGTTTAGGGGTTTCAGAAAAAAAGACTATTTTTGCACCCTTAATTTTAAACAAGCGTTTTATTATGCCGGTTTATGCCATCGCCGACCATATCCTGTGTTCATTGGGTGACGGGACGACATCTGTCTGGAACCGTATGCTGGCCGGCGAATCCGGAGTTAAATACCACAATCGTAATGATCTGTTCAGCGGTCCTTTCTGGGCATCCCTTATCGAAACAGACAATTACTCCAGGATCGCAGATCAACTGAATGCCGGTAATGAATTCACACGATTTGAAACCATTTGTCTGCATTCGATAAAAGAAGCTCTTGGCCGGACGACCATAGACCCTGCTTCACCCGACACCGTTTTCATTCTTTCCACAACCAAAGGAAATATCGACCTGCTCGAAAAGAAGAACCAGGGCCGCTTTAATGAGGACCGACTAATGCTGTGGAAGAGCGGGCGATTGCTCAGTCAGCATTTTGGCAATACAAGCCATCCTATCGTCATATCAAATGCCTGCATATCAGGCGTTTTGTCAGTGATTACAGCCTTTGACCTGCTTAAGGCCGGACATTTCCGGCATGCGGTGGTTTGCGGAGCTGATATTGCTTCGGAGTTTGTAATCAGTGGATTCCAGTCGTTTAAATCTTTGGCCAACGGTCCCTGCAAACCTTTCGATGCCAGTCGTGAAGGGCTCAATCTCGGTGAAGGGGTCGGCACCCTTATTCTTTCAGTTGACAATGAAGCCGCCAAAGATCCGGCTCAGGTCTGCGTTGCTGGAGGCGGAAGCGGCAATGATGCCAACCATATCAGCGGACCATCGCGCACGGGCGAAGGACTTTATGTCGCAATTCAGCACGCCATGAACTGTTCAGGGGTCAGTCCGGAGGAGATCGGCTTCATCTCAGCCCATGGTACCGCTACCCCGTACAATGATGAGATGGAATCAAAAGCATTCTCAACGGCAGGACTGGGTCATGCTCCTTTGAACAGTATGAAAGCTTATTTCGGGCACACACTGGGCGCTGCCGGCGTTATTGAGACGATCATAGCCATACATAGCATGAAAGAAAAAACCCTGCTGCGCACCCTCGGTTACAGCGAATATGGCGTCCCTGAGATCATCACGATACTGGACAGGAATACCCCGGCAGAAGTGCGGCATACCCTGAAGACCGCATCCGGTTTCGGAGGATGCAATGCAGCACTGGTGCTCAGTATGTGTTCAGGTAATCATCCATCAAATTAAGTCAGCGAAGTCATGAACCCCATCATCACAAAGAGCATCCGTATCCACCAGGGCCGTGTTATTTCCGACGGGATCACCCTGATGGAAAACCGGGAAGTGAACGTTTTCGGGGAATTCATCAGGCTGGTATACAAGTTTGCCGGGATGTCGTATCCCAAGTTCTACAAAATGGACGACCTCTGCAAGCTGGGCCTGGTAGCGGCCGAGCTTTGCCTTAACGGAAGGGAGCTGACCAATGAATATGGCAAAGATAAGATAGGCCTGGTTGTTCAGAACGGCAGCTCAACTATAGATACCGACAAAGAATATCAGCGCACTATCGACGACCGAGAGAATTATTTCCCGAGTCCGGCAGTGTTTGTTTATACCCTCCCCAACATTATGCTGGGCGAGATCTGCATTAAAAATAAAATTTTCGGGGAAAATGCACTGATGATCGAAGATTCTTTCCGGGCTGATTCTTTGCATCGCCACACCTCGCTTCTTTTCGGCAACGGCAGGATACATGCGTCCCTGACGGGTTGGATCGAACTGAATGCTGAACATTACGACGCTTTTCTGTGCCTTGTTGAATCTGACAGTGGCAAGCGGGATGGAATGCCCTTCACCGCAGATTCGCTCGGCAAATTATACCAGATTCAATAAACAAACTAGCAAACAATAAAATAAGTGAACATCATGACTGAACAGGAATTAATCGACAAACTGAAAGAAGAGATCATCAAGCAGTTGAACCTCGAAGATCAGAAACCTGAGGATATTGACCCCGATGCCCCATTATTTGGCGAAGGCCTCGGACTCGACAGCATTGACGCACTGGAAATTATGGTGCTTCTGGAGAAGAATTACGGAATCAAGATCGAAGATCCCAAAGAAGGGAAGAAGATATTCTTCTCCGTCAGGACCCTGGCGCAATTCATTCTTGAAAACCAGAAACCGGCCTGAGGCTAATGCCGCCAAAAGTTTTCATCACCGGACGGGGGATCTTTTCCTCCATCGGGCAGGGGCTCTCTGCCAGCCTGGAATCTTTGCTGGCCGGCAGAAGCGGGAAAGGTCCTATCCGTATCCTCGAAACCCTTCACCGCGAATTCCCGGTGGCTGAGGTGCCTTACCATGATGAAGAACTCATCCGGATGAACGGGCTTGACCCTGCCGGAACTTATACGAGGACATTCCTCATCGCACTGCCGGCTGTAAAAGAAGCCCTGGAAAGTGCCGGGATCAACAAGCTCGATGAAGCCCGTACAGGCTTCATCTCCGCCACCACGGTAGGCGGTATGGATAAAAAGGAGAACTTTTACCACATTGCTGCGGAAAGTCAGGAGTGGCTGAAATACATTGACACGCAGGATGTAGCAGAGCACACGGAACGGCTGGCTGACCACTTCGGTTTTCGTGATTTCGTGACCACCGCCAGTACGGCTTGTTCTTCGGGCGCCAATGCCATCATGCTGGGGGCAAGGATGATCCGTCAGGGTTTGCTCGACCGCGTGGTGGCCGGTGGCAATGAATGTCTCACCCGTTTCCATCTGAACGGTTTTAACAGCCTGATGATCCTGGATAAGGAAGCCTGCAAACCCTTCGACCAGAACCGCGGAGGAATCAGTCTTGGAGAGGGCGCCGGCTATGTTGTCCTGGAATCTGAGGCCATGCTTGAGAAATCCGGCAAAAAGGCCTTATGCGAGCTTAGCGGCTACGGAAATTCCTGCGAAGCCTTCCACCCCACTGCATCATCACCTGATGGCATCGGTGCATTTCTGGCCATGTCGCAGGCCCTGGAAATGGCCGGCCTGAAACCGCAGGATATCGACTACATTAATGCGCACGGTACCGGGACCGACAGCAACGACATCTCCGAAGGAACCGCCATCATGAGGCTGTTCGGAGAGCATGTTCCCCCCGTCAGCTCCACCAAACCCATCACCGGACACACCACCAGCGCAGCAGGCTCCATTGAAGCTATCATCTGCAGCCTGGCCCTTGAACACGGACTGTTACTGCCCAACCTCAACTGGAAAACGCCGATGACGGATCTGAATTTCACTCCCGTGGAGCGTCTCGAAAAAAAGGAGCTCAGACATGTCCTCAGCAACTCCTTCGGGTTCGGAGGAAATAACACATGCCTTCTTCTTAGTAAATTATAATATCAATAAATGTCTGAAATCTTTATCAACGGCATCAGTTGTATATCTCCGCAGGAAACCTTCAACAATTCTGATTTTCCTGCGGAATGGACCGACTACAGCGGGGATTTCCTGAGCTGCAGGGAGCCTGTTTATAAAGATCATATTAATCCCACCCTGGCACGACGCCTGAGCCGCTATATTAAAATGGGCGTCACCACGGCATTGACGGCCCTGAAAGACGCCGGAACTGAGATGCCTGAGGCCATCATCACGGGGACCGGTCTCGGGTCAACCGAAGACAATGAAAAGATCCTCCTGGCCATGCACGAAAACCAGGAGCGGATGATCAACCCGACCCACTTCATTCAGTCAACCCACAACACCATCAGTTCACAGATAGCCATCATGCTGAAATGCCACCACTACAACAACACTTATGTGCACCGTGGCTTTTCCTTCGAAAGCGCCTTGCTCGATGCCATGCTGCTGCTCCGTGAAGGTCGTTCGCGCACGGCTTTGGTGGGAGGTGTGGATGCCCTTACCGAAGGGCACTATATCAATTATGAGCGCATCAGCCGCTGGCGCCGCAACCGCAGCGGCAGCCTGAAAATGATCACGGATCAGGGAAAAGGCGTGATTCCGGGAGAAGGCAGCGCACATTTCGTACTTTCAACCGACAAAACTGAAACATCTTACGCCAGCCTTAAAGCGCTGAAGCTCGTTTATAAACCCGCGGAGCCAGCTGCTCTGACGGATGCTGCATCCAATTTGCTGAAAGATGGCGGACTGCTTCCGCAAGACATCAGCCTGCTTCTTTACGGACATAACGGAGATCCTGAGGGTGACCGCTGGTATCAGGACTTCCATCAGTCTCTTTTCTGCGGTACCCCGTCGGCTTATTACAAACATCTGTGCGGGGAATATGATACTGCCGGAGCCTTTGCCCTCTGGATGGCTTCCATGATCATGCGCAGGGGAAGGGTGCCATCCGGTATTATGACAAAGGAGGGTGCTGCGGGCGACATCCGGCACCTGCTTATCTATACACACCATCGCGGCGATCAGCACGTGCTTTGTCTTCTCTCCAGGGTTTGAAAATGCTGAAGCCTCCATTAACGCTGGGTATCGACGCAGGATCCGTTTCCACCGGGCTGGCCTTGCTGGATGGCGATGGTCATATCGTCAAGGTACTTTACCAGGCTCACAAAGGCCGGATCAGGGAAAGCCTGCTGTCACTTCTGGCTCAGGTTGACATCAGCCGGATCATCCGGGTTGGTGCCAGCGGTTCTGCCCCGGAGATCCTCCGAAATGCTGATCGTTTTGACTCACGCATTGCTTTCATCACCGCTGCCCGTCACCTGCATCCGGAGATGGACGCCCTGCTGATGATCGGAGCAGAGCGCTTCGGTCTGGCCACATTTGATGCTGATGGAGAATACCTCAGTTATAAGTCAAATACATCCTGCGCCGCCGGAACCGGAAACTTCCTGGACCAGCAGGCCGAAAGACTCAACCTGCGAAGCATAGAGGAATTCAGCCGCCTGGCCTGGAACAACCAGGGGGCATATCCTCTCATCGCCTCACGCTGCGCGGTTTTCGCGAAGACCGACCTGATCCATGCCCAGCAGGAAGGTTATAGCCTGGGGGAAATCTGCGACGGCCTCTCCTACGGTCTGGCCAAAAATATTTGCGATACGGTTTTCGACGGCCTGCATTGCCGCTACCTGCTGGCCGCAGGGGGCGTGGCCCTCAACCGGCCGGTGATGGAACACATCAGCAAAATCACAGGACTTCGGGTGCATACCGACGAATATGCGCATGTGTACGGGGCTGTCGGAGCAGCGCTGCTTGCCGCCAAAGAAGGACGTGATCTGCCTCAGCAAATGAATCAGGCCGAAGACCTGCTGCAGCAGTCAGTCGCCAAGCCTTCCTGCTATTACCCGCCATTGAAGCTTGAATGGTCGTCGTATCCGGATTTCACTTCACTCGAAAAGGGAAAGTTCAGATCAGAAAGATTCCCGTCAATGACGGAAGTAGAAACAGATCTTTACCATATTCCGGAGGCCGGCGCTGAACTGATCCTGGGTATTGATATCGGATCCACCAGTACCAAAGCTGTGCTGACAGATCAGCAGCGGAGGGTAATTGCCGGCTTTTACACCCGTACCTCGGGTCAGCCCATACTGGCCGTACAACTGATCTTTGAAGCGATCTGCGATCTGCGCGACCGTCACCATCTGGATTTTCATGTCAGGCGTGCGGCCTGCACAGGCTCGGGCCGGAAATTTATCGGTACCATCATTGGTGCTGATGCCATGCCTGATGAGATCACTGCTCATGCACGCGCTGCCTGCGAGCTGGATCCTGAAACCGATACTATTATCGAGATCGGAGGACAGGATTCAAAATTCACCATCTTACAACAGGGCATGGTGACCTTTTCGGTAATGAACAACGTTTGCGCTGCCGGTACCGGGAGTTTCATTGAAGAACAGGCAAGACGCCTTGGAGTCAGCCTGGATGAGTTCGCCGACAAAGCCTTCGGGGCACAGGCGCCCATCGCCAGCGACCGCTGTACGGTTTTCATGGAACGCGACCTGAACAACTATCTGAACTCAGGATACCGCACCGAAGAGATCCTGGCCGCAGTGCTGCATGCAACGCGTGAGAATTACCTCAGTAAAGTGGCACATATTTCCGGCATCGGACAAAAGATCTTCTTCCAGGGCGCCACTGCACGCAACAGGGCCCTCGTCGCCGCATTTGAACAGAAACTGGGGAAACCCATCATGGTTTCTCCCTATTGCCACCTCACCGGGGCCTATGGCGCAGCCCTCGACCTGATGGATCAGGCGGCAACAGAAAACCGTTTCAGAGGACTGAATCTCTACCTCGAAAATATTGAGGTCCGGTCCGAGGTCTGTAATCTGTGCAGCAATTACTGCAAACTGAAAGTGGCCGATGTGGGAGGAGCAACAGAAGCCTACGGCTTCCTTTGCGGAAGGGATTACAATATGAAGAAATTTGTCCGCAATCCGGGCGTTTTCCGCCTCATCGCCCGGCGGCAGGAGATCTTCAGAATCAAAGTCAACAGTCACAACAGCGGTCCTGTACTTGGACTTCCTGCAGGGCTGCACCTTTTCGAGGAATTGCCCTTCTGGCAGAAGTTCTTTGATCTGCTGGGCATACGAACCATCAGCAGTGAAGCCCATGAAGATGTACTCCGCGAAGGCAAGAACCTCAGCGGGGCTGAGTTCTGCGCGCCCTTATCGGCCATGCACGGACATGTGGCCTCCCTGCTGAAGCATGCGGATTATGTATTTCTTCCGGTTTATCTGGGCGACAAGGGAGGGCAGGGAATGAACCGGCAGTATTGCTATTACACACAATACATCGCTCCCCTGATCACAACACGGAAGCAATTCGACACACAGCGCATCCTTTCGCCCTTGCTGCGGACCTCAACAGGCTCGCTCTTTGCCCGCACCGAACTGCTCGACACGGTGAACCGCATCAGCGGCGGAAGACACAGCCTTTCTGAGGTTAGCAAGGCTTACCGCCAGGCCGAAAAGAGCATGGAGAACCTCCGGGAAAAATGGCGCCAGCAATACCTTCAGTTCACAGAAGAGCAAGACGATCTGCACATCGTCCTGCTTGGCCGTCCTTACACCGTGCTGTCACCCTCCATGAACAAACATATCCCCGGAATTATTGAAAAAAACGGCATTTCGGCGTTTTTCATGGATATGATCCAACCCGGAAGCAGGGATATTCTTAAAACTGAAGAACTGCTGCGGGCAGTCAAATGGAAATTTGCTTCACGTATTCTTCATTCCGCGGAAATCATTGCCCGCAGTCCGAATGCCTACCCCGTACTGATCACTTCATTCAAATGCACACCGGATGCCTTTGCTGTGGAGTATTTCAAAGAGATCATGCAGTCAGCAGGAAAACCTTATCTCATCCTGCAGCTCGACGAACATGATTCCACCGTCGGGTACGAGACACGCATCGAGGCCGGGATCAGGGCGTTCAGGAACCATCACTCCAAAAGCAGACATGCTCAGGGTACACAAAAAAGCACTCAGACCAGGGTCAGAATTCCGGCTTCTGCCAAATCTGAGAACCGCAGTATCTGGGAAAAATACATGGGCAGCCTGGTTTCGGAAGCCGGCCGCCTCCTGAAAAAAGACCCCGAAGGATTCAGGCTTTTCAGCAGGCAATTGCAGGATGTTCAGGCGCTCTCCAACGATTTCCATTACGACATGACCCGCAAGCCTGCAGGACTGAAGGGAAAAACGCTGCTGCTGCCCTGCTGGGACCCCTGTGTGGGGCCTCTTCTGGAAGCCGTGCTGCTCAACAGCGGCGTTGATGCCCGTCTGCTCGAAAGCAGTCACGACAGTATGCTCCGCAGCCTCAGTCATAACACCGGACAGTGTCTTCCCCTGAATATGATACTGCAGGACAGTGTTGATTATATCCGCAAGTATGATCTGGATCCGGCGCAAACCCTGGTGTGGTCCATCGAGTCAAACCTGAGCTGCAACTTCAGCATGTTTCCCCACTATATGAAAAAGCTCCTGAACGACCAGGGGGATGGGATGGAGCAGGTGGGCATGTACCTCGGGGATATCGTTTTCTTTGACATCAGTCTGCAAACGGCGATTAACGCTTTTCTCGCCTATAATTTCGGCGGCAACATCCGCAAAATGGCCTGCATGATCAGACCGTACGAGATCAGCAAGGGGAAGACTGACCAGGTTGTAAAGGAATCCCTTGAGGCTCTTTACCGGATGTTCCGTGAAGGGCGCAGCAAAGAAAGCGTGCTCGAAAAGATCATCACGGCTTTTGAGGCCATCCCCGTGAGCGGCGCGCGCAAACCAAAAGCCGCCATCTTCGGGGATCTCTATGTGCGGGATAACGACCTGATGAACCAGGATCTCATCAGGGTGATTGAAGCCAATGGCGGTGAAGCGGTCACCACCTCATATTCGGAATACATCAAGATCATCGCGGATCCTTTTATGGAGCGGACTTACAGGGAGGGACGCTACATGGAGTATGTCAAATACCTCTTTCTGAAAACCCTGATCCCGGTTTTTGAGGAGAAATACAACCGATACTTCTATCGCATCACCGGGAAACCGGCGGTGATCAACCCCCGGGTGACAGATGAATGGATCAGCCGTTTCGGACTCAACCTGCTGCATCGCGGGGAGTCCTTTGAGAACATTCTGAAGATTCATCATCTGGCCGAAAACCACCCTGATCTGGCGCTCTTTGTTCAGACCAATCCTGCCTATTGCTGCCCCTCCCTGGTTACAGAAGCCATGGCATCACGCATTGAGGAAATCACCGGCATCCCCGTGGTCGCCATTGAATACGACGGCACCACGGCTTCGCGCAACGATGTGCTGATTCCCTACCTGAAATACAGAAAAAAAAGAAGGAAGAGAGACGATCAGATAGCCTGAAAACCAAGGGCGCAGCATTCACCGCCTCAGATGGCAGAAAGCTTCTCCTTCAGATCGCTCATCAGTTTCATGAATCCGCTGATGCCCGGTTGAGCTGATTTTCCAAGCTCATCATACAATACCGAGGAGATCACCCGCGGCCAGAAAAGCGAGGAATCTACATCTCCCGTGGATGCTTCTACCTTTGTTATCGCCTCAGCAAGGGTTTTTCGTACTTCTTCCGGAACGCTTTCATCTTTGCTCATGGCCTTGATCTTTTTTAATCCTTGCTGTATATTGCCGCTCTCCACATCCCCCATGGCATCCACCAGGTCGTGCGGCCAGTTCACACCGCTCAATACGGCAAATCCGGCAAAATGCAGGCGTGCCCCGTCAAAATCGCGGCTGTAAACGCAATACGTGCCTGCCAGCAATTCTAAAAGAGTCAGCTCGATTTTCAGGTTTCCGTTATCAGGCGTCTGATCCAGTTCTGCGATGGCTCCTTCAGCCTCTTCACCGGCCAGATCCTTCCATCCGTTTTCGTACATACCGATGGCGATCAGCATACGGGCCAGAAGTTTAAATTGCGCCTCCTCCGCCTGTTCCTGAACGATATGACTTTCGGCAAAGCCGAAGGTGGTTTTCCCGGAACACATCCACACGTAAGCCATCAGCAAACGGCCATATTCCTCTCTGACTTTAAGTGAATCGGGAACCCCGCTGTTGTATGACTGAAAAGCCGGCGGGAAGAGCTGTTCGGACAAAGTCTTATACGCCCTGTACTTCAGCCCGGACGTCGCTGACTCGTATTCTTCCCGCTCCGTCTTTTTCCGGCAGGAAGCGGCGGTCAGGATCAAAACGGCTGACATAATAAACAGAATAATCAGCCCGGGAAACACAGTTTTCTTCATCATGGTCTGTATCTTTTTCCTGACTGAATTGGAGTCAGGTGATTAGTATCGTACAAATATACATGATAATTTTTCGGTTCTCACACAGTCGCATGACAATTATGCAGTCGAATTTCAAGTGCTTCGGGTGCTTGAAGATGCAGCATTTATCAGCGCAATCACGGGTATGAACCCCCTGGACGTTTGAGTTCGCGAACACTGCCCTGCAGGGCCACGGCGCCTCATAGTCCCGCTTTGTTTTTCTACCGGATAAAAGATTTGCCTTCGGTTCTTGAAAACACAATCTCCCGAATGAATTATCAGAATAGTTAGTATTAACATTATTGCATGATCATACTATGATGTTTCCTTACCCGGGTATCATATTTTTTGTTAATTT
>CALGYY010000153.1 GCA_937934705.1 uncultured Bacteroidota bacterium | reverse complement strand
CGACGAATTATGGAAAAAGGCGGATTCCCTGGCCGGTAAAGGATTGACACGCTCTGTTCTCGAGGTTGTTAAAGTTATATACGACAAAGCCAGAAATGAAAACAATGCACCGCATTTTGTCAAAGCCGTCATTTACAGACTCAAGTTCGAGTCGTATATCACGGAAGACGATTTCATTAAAGCCATCAACGACCTCAGTGAAGAAGCAAAAGTCACCCGGCACCCGATCAAACCGGTGATCCATTCTGTTCTGGCGGAAACTTACTGGCGGTATTATCAACAGAATCGTTATGTATTCCTGAACCGGACTGAAACAGTTGATTATATTCCGGAAGATCTCAGGACCTGGGATCTGCGGAAAATTGTCGAAAAGGTCATCGAAAACTACCGGATATCTCTTGATAATGCTGACAGCTCAAAGATGATCGCGATCAACCTGTACGATGCCGTACTTGTAGCGTACCCCGAATCAAAGAAATACCGCCCGACGCTCTACGATTTCCTCGCGCACCGGGCGGTTGATTTTTTTATGAACGAGGAACCCGGTCTCACCCGTCCTGCTGACCGCTTTGAGATGAACGACGCAAAGTATTATCAGGGCTTTGAGGATTTCGTGAACATCCGTATTGAAACCCAAGACAAATATGCCCTTAAGTATTACGCATTACTGATTTTCCAGGACCTTCTCCGTTTCCATATGAAAGACTCCAACCCGGAAGCACTGATAGACGCAGACCTGAAAAGAATTCGCTTTGTGAAGCAGCAAGCCTGGACAGAGAATGCCGACAGTCTCTACCTGGCAACGCTTCGCCTTCTGGAGAAAAGATATATCTCACACCCTTCATCAACTGAGGTCAGTTACGAAATCGCGAACTATTGGTACACGAAAGGGTTTTCTTATAATCCTGCTGTGTCTGACGATTACAAATGGCTTCTCGTGCGGGCGGCCGGAATATGTGATCAGGCCATTGCACGCTTCCCTGATTCGCACGGGGCAAGAAACTGCAGCTACCTGAAGGACCGCATCATGGATAAGAACATGGTATTCACCTCCGAGGAAGTAGTAAGTCCATCAAAACCATCCACTGTCCTGATGAAATACCGCAATCTTAAAGAGGTTTACGTAAGGATCTGTAAAACAGATCCGCAGTGGAACAAGCGAATGAACAGGAAGTATTACGGGGAAGAACTACTCCGGCAATACATTAAACTCAGTCCCGTCAAATCTTTCAGCGTGAAACTACCGGATGACGGAGATTTCCAGAACCACAGCGCAGAGATTAATATTCCGGGGCTGCCGCTGGGATATTATCTCATTCTAACCTCAAGCAGTCCGGACTTCAAACTTGACAAAGAGGGAATCGCCTACAACGATTTTTGGGTCAGTAATCTGGCTTATGTTAAGAGAAGTCAGCCCGATGGCAACACCTGGTTTGCCGTGACAGACCGCAACGAAGGAACAGCCATTAAAGGCGCCAGCATACAACTCTGGAAAGAGAAATACAACTATACAACAAGGGATTATGAGTTTATTCGTTCGGGCTCATACAGCAGCGATGCTGACGGAATATTTAAGGTACCTCCCTATGATAATTACAACTACGGAACCTGTTATGCAGAGATCCGCAATGGGAACGACGTTCTGAACACGGATGTCTTCTATCAGAACTACCGCTATAAGAAGGATGATAAACCGAGGATTTCCACGGTATTCTTCACCGACCGTTCGATTTACAGACCGGGGCAGACTATTTATTATAAAGGGATCATACTTGAAACCACCGGTGAGAATACGGTGATCAAACCCGGAATGAAAACCACGGTCATCTTTTATGACGTAAATCACCAAAAGGTCGCTGAACAGGAAGTGACCAGTAATGATTACGGAACTTTCGACGGGACATTTACAGCTCCCTTCAGCAGCCTGACCGGTCAGATGTATATTTCCAATGTATACGGTTATCAGTACTTCTCCGTAGAGGAATACAAGAGACCTAAGTTTGAAGTAATCTTTGAGCCTGTTAAGGGGAGTTATAAGCTGGGTGAAAGTGTTAGCGTGAAGGGTAGTGCAAAAGCCTTCGCGGGATCCAATATTGACAATGCCCAGGTGAAGTACAGGGTTGTGCGTTCTGCCACGTTCCCTTACTGGTATTATTACCGTTGGGGTTATTATCCTACCTCACCTGAACTGGAAGTGGTCAATGGAACCACAAGCACTGATGAAAAAGGTGAATTCAGTGTCATTTTCACTGCGATTCCGGACTACAGTGTTTCAAAAGCAGCATACGCTGTTTTCAATTATACAGTTTATGCAGATGTGACGGATCTGAACGGAGAGACCCGGTCATCTCAAACCATTGTCAGGGCTTCGCATACTGCCTTACAGGTATCTGTGAACATTCCCGACGCCATTGACAAAGAGGACACCGATGCCTGGGAGATCAAAACCATGAACCTGAACGGCCAGAAGCAAAAATGCAGGGGCACGATAGAGGTGTTCCGCCTGACAGAACCGGAACGCCTGATGCGAAAGCGTCCCTGGGGTCATCCTGACCGCAAGCTGCTGACAAAGGAGGAGTATTACGCTGTTTATCCCTATGATGCGTTTGAAAATGAAAATGAGGTACATCAGTATCCGAAAGGAGAAAGGGTATACAATTACGTATTCGACAGCGGGCAGGATTCACTGCTGAGATTTGAGCAACTGAAGAACTGGAGGCCGGGGAGGTATCTTCTTGAGATTCGCTCACATGATGTTTATGGAAGCGAAGTCTCCTCCATGCATTATTTCACTGTATTTTCCAAATCGTCCACCGAATCACCTGTGAGAAGCTACAGTTGGTTCACTACATTGAAAGATCGCGGAGAGCCGGGTGAATCCGCATCCTTCCTCCTTGCCAGTAGTGACACAGCCAATGTGCTGTTTGAGATTGAGCATAAGGGAAATATCGTCCACAAAGAATGGATCAGCCTCAGAAACGAGCAGAAAAGAGTGGATATTCCCATACTTGAAGCTCACCGGGGTAATTTTTCCGTTCATTTCACCTTTGTCCGGCACGGGCGCCTTTATACATACGACAGGGTTGTGACCGTTCCATATACCAACAAAGAACTGACAATAGAATATGAAACATTCCGGAACAAGCTGCTTCCCGGAGAAAAGGAAGAATGGAAGATTAAGATCAGCGGAAAAGACGGTCAGAAAGTCGCGGCAGAAATGCTGGCCTCCATGTACGACGCTTCCCTCGATGCATTTAAATCACATTCCTGGGCACTGAGCCTTTACCAGTCCTGGTATTCGCAGATGTCGTGGCAGACCGGAGGAGCCTTCAGCAACAACAACTCTACCCTTTACCAGTATTACTGGAACAAGAACAGTTACTTCTACACTCATTACTATGATGCGCTCAACTGGTTTGGTTTCAATACTTATTACGGGCGCTATTATTACGATTACTACTACGGATATAATGATTATGATGGTGATTTTGCCGAGATATCCGAGGAGGTTACAGTGAGATCAGCAGTGACCAGTATGCCAAACAAGAAAAGTGCTGACTTACCTTCGGGTGCTGCAGGCGGAAAAGATAAAAATGCAGAGCAGACCAAAGATTATAAGATTGATGACATTTCAGGGGGAGAGCGTGATCGAACGGACTATCGTAACGAAGGGCAAGGTGGTTCAGGAGAAGGCGGCGGGATAAAGACCAGGACCAACTTCAACGAAACAGCCTTCTTCTATCCGCATCTTGAAACCGATGCCGAAGGCCGTATCATCATCAGTTTCACCATACCTGAGGCATTGACCCGCTGGAAATTCATGGGACTTGCCACCACCAAAGATCTGAAAGTAGGTTATACTGAAAAGGAGATTGTGACCCAAAAGGAGCTGATGATCATGACGAACCCCCCGCGATTCCTGAGGGAGGGAGACAAGATCACCTTCTCCGCCAAGATCAGCAATCTTTCCGGCGACAGCATCTGCGGTGAGGCTCAGCTTCTGTTGTTCGACGCCATAACGAACCAGCCGGTCGACACCAGGATGAATAATCTGGATAATAAAAAGGAATTTGATGTTCAGAAAGGCCAAAGCACCGAGGTCAGCTGGGAGCTGGAAATTCCGTTTGGTTTGCAGGCCCTGACCTATAAGATTTATGCCCGCGCCAACAACTTCACCGATGGGGAGGAGATGATGATCCCTGTACTGACCAACCGTATGCTGGTGACAGAGACCATGCCTCTGCCCGTGAGGGGAAAAACTGAAAAGGAATTCAATTTCGCCAAGCTGATCAATTCAGCCAATTCGAAAACCCTGAAACATCAGAGCCTGACGCTGGAGTTCACCAGCAATCCGGCCTGGTACGCGATACAGGCTCTGCCCTACCTGATGGAATACCCGTATGAGTGTGCAGAGCAGACGTTCAGTCGCTTTTATGCCAACAGCATCGCTTCACACATTGCCAATTCACATCCTCGTATCAAGGCTGTTTTTGATTCCTGGAAGAATGTGACACCCGATGCCTTACTGAGCAATCTGGAAAAGAACCAGGAGCTGAAAAGCGCGATTCTGGCTGAAACACCATGGGTGCTGCAGGCCAAAAGCGAATCGCAGCGTAAGCGTAATGTGGGGATACTTTTCGATCTGAACCGCATGTCGAATGAACTGGACAAAGCACTCACCAAGCTGGAACGTATGCAGTGCCCCAATGGCGGCTGGCCCTGGTTCCAGGGCATGCCCGACGACCGGTACATCACACAGCATATCATCACAGGGATGGGTCATCTGGATAAACTCGGCATTAAGGATGTGAAGGAAGACAAAAAGGCATGGAATGCGATCAGGAAAGGCGTGCAATACCTGGATGACAGGATCAGGGAAGATTATGAGTACATTCTGAAGTACTATCCTGAAACCATCAATGAGAACCATCTCGGGGGCATTCAGATTCAGTACCTCTATGCCCGCAGTTATTATATGAAGCGCATCAATCTCGCATCCAAAAACCAAAAGGCCTTTGATTATTACAAGGGGCAGGCTCAGAAATACTGGCTGCAGAACAACCGTTATCTGCAGGGCATGATCTCCCTGGCACTCAACAGGCTGGAAGACCCGGCAACGGCTTCAGACATCCTGAAATCGCTGAAAGAAAATGCAATATACAACGAGGAAATGGGAATGTACTGGAAAGATTCTGACCGCGGCTATTATTGGTACCAGGCGCCCATAGAAACCCAGGCCTTACTGATTGAGGCTTTTGATGAAGTGGGCAACGATCAGGTAGCTGTTGAGGAACTGAAAGTGTGGCTTCTCAAACAGAAACAGACCCAGGACTGGAAAACCACAAAAGCCACTGTTGAAGCCTGTTATGCGCTTCTGCTGCGCGGAACGGACTGGCTGGCAGCAGAGCCCGATATCAGCATCTATGTGGGCGGTAAAGAAGTGGACCCGAAAAAGATCCCTGATGTAAAGGTGGAAGCGGGTACAGGATACTTCAAAACTTCCTGGTCAGGAAGCGATGTCAAGCCTGAGATGGGGCATGTCAAAGTCCTGAAACGTGACGAAGGTGTTGCATGGGGAGCCCTTTACTGGCAATACTTTGAGCAGCTCGATCTGATCACACCGGCTGAAACTCCCCTGAAGCTTGAGAAAAAGCTTTTTGTGGAGCGCTCCTCCCCCACCGGCCCTGTTCTTGAACTCATCACTCCGCAAACAGTACTTAAGGTTGGGGATAAAATTAAGGTTAGGATAGCGATCTGGGTGGATCGTGACATGGAGTACGTTCACATGAAAGACATGCGGGCTTCAGGGTTTGAACCTATCAACGTGATTTCGCGTTATAAATATCAGGGCGGGCTGGGATACTATGAGGCCACCGGGGATGCGGCCACCAATTTCTTTATCAGCTATCTCAGAAAAGGAACCTACGTATTTGAATATCCGCTGCGGGTTTCGCACCGCGGAAATTTCTCCAACGGAATCACCAGTATTCAGTGCATGTATGCCCCCGAGTTTGCCTCCCACTCCGAAGGCATCAGGGTTACTGTGCAATAAGCAGAAAAAGAAAAGGGCTGTTTTTCGACAGCCCTTTTCTTTCTGTTCTTCCTCACTATTTCTTTTTGCTCAGATAGTCATCCGTATAATCCAAGAAGTTATTGCCTGAAAACTTACATGAACTGATCTTCAGGGCATGAATATCGTTGGTAAACTTCCTGACTTTATTGTTGATGACTTTACATTTGGTCAGGCTGACATTTTCACTCGACATTACCGAGAAAAGATAAGGCATGAATTCACCATTGTAATTTTCTGAGAACATTGATTTTGTAAAACTAATGTTCTTGCATTCCGAAAGGGTCACCAGGTCAAACTCACCGGTTTTCAGAAATTTACAGGAAGAGAAGCTGAAATTGCTGCAATTGTACAGTGAAATCAGGTCGTAGGTGCAATCATGAATCACGCAGCTGCTGACAGAGAAGTTCTCGCACTGACTGGCACTGATTCCTTCGGTTCCGCTTCCGTAGAGATCGCAGTTGCTGATCACAACATTGCGGCAATGGTCAAAGCCGAAGACCCCGCCGGTGCAATAGCCGGATTCAAGGTGACCCGCTGTGATGCCTTCAATGGTCACATTATCTGAATAATAGAACATCATCACCCACGCATAGCGCGGGGTGGCAATGATACTGACCTTCCCTTTCGCCTTGATGGTCAAATTATTAACACTGGTGATCACCAGTTCGCTTCCATCGAATTGTTCATTCCACGACACGTGGTCGCTTGTTATTCCCACTGCATCATTCAGCATATAAGTACCGGCCTGCATCACGATGGTCCTTTCCGGTCCCAGGGCTTTGACGAGTTCAGTTGCATTGGTCACGTTCACTTCCATCTGAGCGTAAGCAGAACAGGAGAAAGCTGCAAAAAGCAGGGGGATCAGGATTTTCTTTTTCATGGATGAATTTTTTGTGTAAATTTACAATACAAAAAATAAATCTATGGGTAAAATTGCCAAAATCCTGTGTCTTGCTGTCTTCATGACTTTCAGTTTAAGTTGTGAAGAAGCTAACCTGACCGACGATCAGATCATTGAGGGTCTGAAGGAAGCATTGAAGGTGGGCACTGAAAACAGCGTAAACAATGCACATCAGACGGATGGTTACTTCGGCAACCTGAATATTAAGATACCCTTCCCCCAGGATGCTCTTTTTGTGAAAGATGCGCTTGAAGCCATTGGCCTGAGTGCACTGACCAACGAGTTGATCCTGAAAATCAACAGGGCTGCTGAAGATGCTGCTGACGAAGCAAAGCCGATCTTTTTGAATGCTATTCTTGCCATGACCTTTTCCGATGCACTGAACATCCTGAACGGTGCTGACGATGCAGCAACACAATACCTGAGAACAAATACTTACGACCAGCTCAAGACTGCATTCAAGCCTGATATCGAGCAATCATTGAATACTGTTGGCGCCACGACTGCATGGAGTAGTGTAACAACGGCTTACAATCAGCTTCCGCTGCACGATCCCGTAAATACCGATCTGGCTGATTATTCCACGGGGAAAGCGCTGGACGGATTGTTTTACCTCGTAGCACAGGAAGAGGGCAAGATCCGCAACGATCCGGCTGCCCGTGTCACTGAGATTCTTCAGACTGTTTTTGGTGGTGACTGATCGCCCGCCGGGTCCGGATTTCCATGATCCACACGCCGAGTAATATCCAGCCCAGCATGGCAGGATAGAAAACGATCCGCAGGCGACTGTCCAGTTCTGCAGGGTTTAATGCGGGGTTACCGCCCTGACCTGGATGCATAGATTGTGATAAACGGGGAAGCACCATCATGAACACCATCATCAAAGCAAACGCAAGAATATTGTAGACTGCCGCCAGTCTTCCCTTGAGGTGTTCTTCCTTAACGGACGATCTGAGGATCAGGTAGGCTGCATATGCCAGCATGCTGATAGCCGCGCCATTCAGTTTGGGATCATTCACCCACCAGGCACCCCAGGCCATTTTAGCCCAGATCATACCGCTGATCAGTCCGACTACGCCAAAAAACATGGCGATTTTCACCGCTTCACGAGCCTGCAGGTCCTTTGCCGGAGTTGGAGTTTTCAGGTGGCGGATGCTGCTGATCATCGCGATCATCAAAAGCACGATCATGGCAAACCACATCCCTACATGAAAAAAAATAAAACGGATGCTCTGTCCAATGACCGGAAGGTCAGGCACATCGATCAGGAGTCCGGCCACCACTGTATACAGCAGGAGAATAAGGGCGAGTGAACGATAAAGAATGCGCAGTATTTTCATCAGTCTTTCCAGATATAGGGAAACAAAATAATACTGAGGCCGAGCAAAAGCGTATCCAGCAGGGCGAGCAGCAGGACCAGAAGTCCGTACGAAGAACTAAGCGGGATAGCCATAGACGCTTCGCTCAACCGCAGACAGATGATAATCAGCGGGAAAGAAAGCGGAAATCCAAGCACCGCAGTCAAGGTCAGCATCTGGCCGGCCCTCGATGCGAGTGCGGATATAAGGGTCATCAGGGTGCTGAAACCGGCCACTCCAAGCAGCAAAACGGGCATAAAAGCCAGATAACTGATACCAGGATCACCCATGAGGACAACATAGATCAGTAATGAGAGCAGGGCGCAAACGACCATCAGCAGACCGTTATAGGTGAGCCTCGAAAGAATCAGAGAGACGGGTGATACCATAGACTGGTAAAAGCCGGTAAGATTCCTGCCTTCCTGAAGGAACCCTCTGGAAACCGCATTGGTAATGGCAAAGACCATGATCATCCAGAAAAGGGCCGCCCATGCTTTGTTACCCGGGGATTGTTCAAAAGAGATGTAACATATAAACAGGCTGGTTGTGACGTACAACAGCAGGCTGCCGAGGGAGGCGGCCCGCCGGAACTCCGTCAGGATATCTTTTCTCAGGAGCAGGAAAAACTCGTTACGGATATATGATTTCAAAGCTGATAAACGGCTCCTTTTGAGGGGATCTCGATATTCGAAAAGCGATTCTCTTCAAGTTTTGCCTTGTAATTTACCTGCACCTCTTCTTCCCCGTGGACCAGGAAGATCTTCTTCACCTTTGATTTATCCTGGCAGCTCAGATAGACGATCATTTCTGCGTAATCCCCGTGAGCGCTGAAAGCCTCCAGTGATCTGACTTCCGCCTTGACATCGTAAGGCTTACCATGGATGGAGACATGCTTCTCTCCCCTTTTTATTTTTGCGCCCAGTGTTTTGGGCTCGCAATATCCCACGATCAGAATGGTATTCCTTTCATAAGATATGCTATTGGCCAGGTGATGTTTGACCCTTCCGGCCTCCATCATGCCCGAAGAGGAGATGATCACGCAAGGCTCCTTTGTTGTATTCAGTCGTTTAGATGCATCAACATCCATAACATAAGTCAGATCATTGAAACCAAAGGGATCCGGATCTTTATCCAACTGTGCAAACATTTCAGCATTGAAACATTCTGTATGCAGGCGCATGATATTGGTCGCATTGATCGCCAATGGGCTGTCCACATATATTTTTACTTTTGGCAGCCATCCCATATTAAAGAGTCTGTTATACGCATATATGATTTCTTGCGCTCTTCCCACTGCGAAAGAAGGAATGATCAGCTTCCCTTTTTTGCCGAGACAGGTCTGGAGGGTAATTTCCTGAAGTTGTTTGAGGGCATCCTGCCTGTTTTCGTGGAGGCGGTCACCATAAGTTGATTCGGTAATTATGTAGTCTGCCTGTGGGAAGGGGACCGGGTCTTTCAGGATGGGATTTCCAGGACGTCCGATATCACTGGTATAACAGAGTGTCTTTGTTTCCTCGTTTTCTCTGATGGTGAGATTCACTGATGCACTCCCCAGTATATGTCCGTTGTGTGTGAAGCGGCAGTTCAGTCCTTCGCAAACACGGTAATCGAGATGGTAAGGAACACTCACGAAATACTGCAATGCTGCATCTGCGTCATCTTTGGTATAGAGGGGTTCCACCGGATCAAGTCCCTGAAGAGCTCTTTTCTTATTTTCCGTTTTGGTATCTGACTCCTGTATCCGGCCACAGTCTGCCAGCATAATAGCGCAAAGGTCACGCGTGGCAGGTGTGCAAAGCACGATTCCTTTGAAACCCATTTTGATGATATAGGGAATCAGTCCGGAATGATCGATATGGGCGTGAGAAAGTATCAGATAATCGATATCTCCCGGTTCGAAACCCAGATCACGGTTACAGGCATCGGTTTCTGCTCCCTTCCCCTGGTATAGTCCACAATCCAGAAGGATCCGGCTCCCGTTTCCGAGAGTCAGCAAATGTTTGCTGCCCGTGACTTCTTTAGCTGCACCCAAAAACTGAATATTCATCTTTTTCCAACTTTATACAAAAATACGCAATATCGCATCATTGCCGTGAAATATTCGTTAAGCCCTTCAGATCAGGGGGTATAAAAAAACCAGGCTGCCCTGAATGAGCAGCCCGGTTTTTTAACAAAGAAAACGAAAGATTATTCAACGATCAGTTTGCGGGTGATCTTGTTGTCACCAGAGTTGATGCTGATGAAATAGATACCGCTGCTGAAAGAGGAAGTGTTGATGTTCAGATTATGCTGACCAGCGGTCATGCTGCCATAATTTTTTGCAAAAACGCTTTCTCCGATGAGGTTGTATACCGTCATGCTGATTTCCTGTGCTGAAGCAAGGTTGAGAGCCACACTGGTATAGTTACTGGCGGGGTTCGGATAAACACTGACTTCAGTAGCAGGTTTGCTTTCTTCAACGCCCAGCACCCAGGGATCCTTGGTAGCACGCAGGTAATAAATATAATTTGTAGCATAAGGATCAAGGTCACCACGAACGGCAAGACCGGGCTCTTCGTCAGCCTGGAAAACGATATGGAGATAGTTATCGGTCGTATATGACAGTGAGGCAAAAATACACTCATCGAACAGATGGGTGGGGTTGTCAACCAGGTCGATGATATCTTCCCAGGTGGTACCCAGATCGGTTGATTTCACAGCATACAGATCCCTGTACAACTGCTCATTGGGGTTGGCTCCGGGGTTGGTTTTATTCTCACGGCAGGATGAGTAGGTTACATAGATATCGTTACCTTCGATAATGATCTGAGGCATACTGCTGAGTGAGAGATAATAGTTACCAAAGGGGAATTCGCCTTCGGCCACGCTGGGGAATTCGATGGTTCCGCTTCCGTCATAATCGAGCATACCACCGACATACTGGCCGTTGGTCATAAGACCGGCGTCATCATTCAGCGCAAGGCTGTCGAGGACTGACATACTTTCATTCCAGTAAATAAGACCATCGGTGTAGGGATAATAAGAGCTCTGGTCATCACCGAGAATATCATCAGAAACGCGCATTCTGCCGAAAACAACGTGAGCATCACCATCATCATCAATAGCAACGGCTACTGAACCATCGTTTGAAGCAATGATCGGGGTGGGAGCAGTGGTGATCACCGGAAAATCATAAACGAGGACCTTGGTCCAGTTGGCACCACCGTCAAAAGACTTCATGACGAAAAGGTCACTCCAGCTGTCACCAACTGCAAAAGCGATGGTATCACCTTTAGGAGCAGCCCAAGCATAGGAATCACCGCCAAAACCTTTGTTCACATCGGTTACAACGGATACGGAGTCCATTCCGGGGAGAATTGCCGGAGCTGACCATGTTGCACCGCCGTCTGTTGATTTATAATAAACCAATGCGAGGGCAAGTCCCTGATAATAATATACTGCGGGAGCAACAGCCTGATCAGTGCAGGCGATAACGTGAATGGTATTGCCGACAGAAATGGCGCGGGGCCACAACAGAGCTGTGGTAGAACCAGTTGTGGTGGGACCAACGAGAGTTGAAGTCAGGTTCCATGTACCGGTTCCTTTGGGAGCACGGGTGTAAACGAGGAGACCAGAAGTTCCATTATGCGTAATGGCAAATTCACCATCAGTACCGAGCGGTCCGTATGATGGCCAGCCGTTGCGGGCTGATTCAATTCTGGCTGTGGGCTGTGATCCCCATGCTGTTCCATCATAGTAGTTGTAACCAGTACCACGGTCAGCAAAGTTGGGGCTGGCCAGACCGAAGGTGAAGGTTCCGCCGATGGTGCCATCACCATGCAGGTGAACACGGTTCTGTACTGACTGGTTGGTCTGCAGGTCATACTGGGTGTTCCCGATGATTTCCTCACTGTCGGTGTATTTATAATCAGTACGGACATACGGATTATAATCGGTGCTGAGGTTCAGCGGCATGTCAACACCAACATGGGTCTGAGTGGCTGACTGTTTCTGCAGATGAGAAGGAATCTGTCCTACTTTCTGAGCAACAGCAGCAAGACCGAATAAGAGGGCCATGCTTACAAAGAAAAACTTTCTCATAATAAAGGATTTTGGTTAGTAATTGATTATTGTGACATTTTTTTCCGAAGTGCAAAAATATAAAATTTTAAGAAAACATCAAAAGATTGTTAAATTTTAAGAATTTGAGCCTCATTCAATCAGGCTTTCAGACACAACAATTCCTGTAATAGTTGCAATTCTGCTGGTCGATTTAGCGGAATTATTCCATCGACTCATTCGGATTCGGCCGGCCCTTATCCTTTCCCGTTTTCCACATCTTTTCCGTAGCTTCCTGTTCTTCCCTGATCTCCCTGGCCAGTTCACGGTCATCGAGCCGGTCCAGATCAGGCTGACCGGCGTTCACCCAGCATGTATACCAGAAGCTGCCAACCGCCAGTATGGCTCTCTGCATATTCCTCTCAACCATATTACGGCTTAAGCTGCAAAACTCTTTTGTATATTCCAGTGAGAATTGCTTCTTGAGTACAGTTCCTTTGTTATCGAGCACATACTTTTTATCATCGGGATACTCTGCCCTCAGATATTCTTCGATCATGAATACTGTATCTACCTGCCTGTGCGTCACTTCCACGAGATTCCAGGCTTTATCGAGGATGTTGTCCACATAGACTGCACGACCCACCAGAAAGTTGTAATCCTCGGCCAGTAATTCGGGTATACGGGTTTCCCAGAATGCATGAATGCCTTTCTGTGCGGGGATCTTCCCGTCATAATATTCACTGGTGTGCAATGGCACCGTTGCATCGGCGATATAGTGGCCATAATTAGCGGCATACCACAGAACGAGGTTTTTGTCTCCGTCTTTAAAAGCCTGCGTCAGTTTCCAGCTCATTTTCTCGATCCACCAGGGAAGTATTCCGTACTGGCGCAGGGTATCCTCAGTATACTTCTTCACGGCATCATTCCAGCGCCGTGGCATAATACTGAAAGGATCCTCACCAAAATGATCGATATCAATATAGTGCTTTTCAGCCTCGCCTTCCACGGCACGAGAGCGCTTGTCGGGATCAACGGCATGTTCCGACAAATATTCGATATGCTTTTTAAAGAATCCCACCATTTCAGGAGGCAGGGTAAATACAGCCATGCGGTTGATTTTGCGATGGGAATAGAAACCCCATGCGCCTGCTTCGGGGATCAGCATGAAGGTCATGATGACACCGAGTATCAGAGGGAAGATGAATGAGTTATTCTTCATAATTTCACCAGGCAGTTTGATTTGAGGACAGGCAGAACCGGTGCCGCGTTAAAGGTATGGCAATATTCCAGGACATCATCCAGCCCCAGCTTCCTTAAGCGCTCCCTGTGTGCAGCTTTCTGAATGTATGCCATCACGTCAGTTCTGGCTGTTTTCCAAAGGTCTACAGCAGCCAGGGTGGAATCGCAAACTGTAGCAAATCCTCCTTTTACCATCAGGATTTCTGCCAGTGCGCCTGCAAAGAGGCTGTCTTCAAGATTGAATTTATTTTTCCATCCGGAGCAGTAGATCAGGACTTCCTTCTTCTCCGCCATCATCCATTCCGCCAGGATGTTGAAATTCAGGTATGCGCCGGCCACAAGGGTACCACAACCTTCAGCCGCGTGAATGGCTTTGGTTCCGTTGGTGGTGCTGTATACTATCGTTTGTCCGATGACCTTTTCGCTCATGAAGTTAAAAGGTGAATTGCCAAAATCTGCAAAATCAAGCACTTTTCCATCACGTTCTCCGGCCACCAGATAACCTTTCTCCTTATAGGCACGGGCCTCTTCAACAGTTGCTACCGGAATGATGGCACTGACGCCATGATGAAGTGCAGCACAAATAGTAGATGTTGCTCTGAGAATATCAATCAGTACAACGATCTTTGCTTTTGGATCGTAAGTATGAAAGAGAGCAGGAGAAAAACAGGTTTCAATATTCATGTCCTTCGCTTATGGCCCAAAGTTACTTAAAATAAAGGAAACTCAACCCGCCACGATGTTATGCACCAGACAATGCAGTTCATCATCGGATTGATTGGGGCATGAAGCATACAGATTCTGTTGAATTAATGTAATTTTGCCTCCGGAACTCTGAACAGAAAACCAATTGTTATGATACACTACGGTGGAGTCGATAATGATTATTGCAAGGAAAAAGATTCAGCCATTGTGATGGTTCCGGTTCCCTATGATGGAACCAGTACCTGGATCAAAGGGGCAGACAAAGGCCCCGAGGCCATTATGGAAGCTTCGGCGAATATGGAATTGTACGATATCGAAACCGAATCAGAGGTTTACAAATACGGTATCTTCACAGCCAAGGCAATAAAGGAGAACCGGAGTCCGGAATCAATGGTTCAAGCCGTTTACCGGGAAGTCAGCAAATACCTTAATAGCGGGAAGTTTGTGGTCACCATCGGCGGCGAGCATTCAGTATCGGTCGGAGCCATTCAGGCTCATGCCGAGAAGTACCGTGATATGTGTGTTTTACAACTGGATGCTCATTCAGACCTCAGGGAGAGTTATGAAGGCAGCTCTTTCAATCACGCCTGTGCCATGGCCAGGGCCAGGGAATTCGTTCCCATCGTACAGGCGGGAATCAGAAGCATGGATATTGAGGAGCGGACTTCACTGGATATGAAAAAGACATTTTTCGCAGAACACATCAGGCTCGACAAAGGATGGATTGACAAAGTGATCAGTGTGTTGAGCCCGAAAGTCTATCTGAGTATCGATCTCGATGTTTTCGATCCGTCCATTATGTCATCCACCGGAACCCCCGAACCAGGAGGCTTGTCGTGGTACGATGTACTTGACCTCATCCGTAAGGTGGATGAGAAACTGGAAATCGTGGGCTTTGATGTGGTTGAGCTTTGTCCGAATAAATACAACAAAGCCCCGGATTTCATGGCTGCAAAACTGATATACAAAATTCTGAGTTACCGCTTTAACCATTAATGATTGATATATGACAGACAAGAAGAATTTGTTGAAGGATGAGATCAGACACATTGACATTAAAAGTTTTGATGCACGCCCTATCGTGGATGCGATGAGAGAAATGTCATTTACTTCAAGGGATACGGCTATCGCGTCGGACATCCTGAACCGCATGCTCAGCGATAAGGAATGTGCTGTATTTCTGACACTTGCCGGTAGTACGAGTGCTGGTGGGTGTATGCAGGTTTATGTCGACATGGTTAAACACAAGATGGTTGATTGTGTGATTGCCTCCGGGGCATCCATTGTGGATATGGACTTTTTTGAAGCCCTGGGATTCAAACATTACAGAGGGTCACAGCATGCGGATGACAGGATACTCCGTGATCTTTATATTGACCGTATTTACGACACATATATTGATGAAGAAGAGCTGCAGCATTGCGATCACACGGTTAAGGAAATCGCTCATTCACTGGAGCCCCGCCCCTACTCAAGCCGTGAATTCATCAGGGAGATGGGGCGCTGGCTGAGCAAAAACTCGGTTAAAAAAGACTCCCTGATTGAAACCTGTTTTGAATATGATGTTCCTGTATTTTGTCCCGCTTTTACTGACAGCAGTGCCGGTTTTGGACTGGTGATGCACCAGGTAGAAAGGCCGGAGAAACATATGAGTATTGACTCCGTAAAAGATTTCCTTGAACTGACATTGGTCAAGATCAAAGCCCATGAATCGGGTTTGTTCATGATCGGTGGCGGTGTCCCTAAGAACTTCACCCAGGATACGGTCATCTGTGCTGAATTAATGGGTAAGGATGTCCCCATGCACAAATATGCTGTACAGATTACAGTGGCCGACCCCCGTGATGGTGCGTGTTCAGGATCCACGCTGAGGGAGGCGTCTTCATGGGGAAAGGTGGATACTGTTTATGAGCAAATGGTCTTTGCTGAAGCGACATCAGTTCTTCCGCTGATCATTAGTGATGCCTATCACCGCGGGGATTGGAGGAACAGGGAGTTCAAAAGATTCTCCAGGCTCTTCTAAAGAAAACGAGGCTGTCTCAAAAGGGCAGCCTCTCTTTTTTATTGGAAATCAGGGCCTTATTG
>CALGYY010000152.1 GCA_937934705.1 uncultured Bacteroidota bacterium | reverse complement strand
GGTATATCGGCGCAGTGGCGCAGGGTGTCAACAGCAGCACCTTCAGCAGTTCTGCGCTGAACAACGGTGATGTGGTTACCTGTGTCCTCACCAGCAATGCCACCTGTGCTACCGGAAGTCCGGCCACCAGCAATGCGGTGAACATGACCGTGAATCCCAACCTGCCGGTAAGTGTCAGCATCACTGCTTCGGCAAGCACCATCTGCGCCGGCACCAGTGTGACTTTCACAGCCACTCCGGTCAACGAAGGAACAACTCCTGTGTATTCATGGAGAAGAAACGGCAACCCGGTGGGAAGCAACAGCCCGACCTATACCAATGCCGCTCTGGCCAACAACGATGTCATTACCTGCATCCTCACCAGTAACGCCACCTGCGCTACCGGAAATCCGGATACCAGCAATGCCATCACCATGACTGTCAACCCCAACCTGCCGGTTAGCGTCAGCATCAATGCTTCAGCAACGACCATCTGTTCAGGTACAGGCGTGACCTTCACGGCCACTCCGGTCAACGGAGGAACTACACCGGTCTATGAATGGTATGTCGGCGGAGTCGCCCAGGGCGTCAACAGCAGCAGCTTCAGCAGTTCGGCACTGTCCAACGGACAGGGAGTGTATTGTACATTGATCAGCAATGCCACCTGCGCCACCGGCAGTCCGGCCACCAGCAATACCGTGACCATGACCGTCAACCCCAACCTCCCCGTCAGTGTCAGCATCAGTGCTTCTGCTACGACGATCTGTGCAGGTACCAATGTGACCTTCACCGCTACTCCGGTTAACGGAGGAACAACACCGGTTTATGAATGGTATATCGGCGCAGTGGCGCAGGGTGTCAACAGCAACACCTTCAGCAGTTCTGCGCTGAACAACGGTGATGTGGTCACCTGTGTCCTCACCAGCAATGCCACCTGTGCTACCGGAAGTCCGGCCACCAGCAATGCGGTGAACATGACCGTGAACCCCAACCTGCCCGTGAGTGTCAGCATCAGCGCTTCTGCAACAACGATCTGCGCAGGCACCAACGTGACCTTTACAGCTACTCCGGTCAACGGAGGAACAACACCGGTCTATGAATGGTACATCAATGGAGTGGCCCAGGGTGTCAACAGCAATACATTCAGCAGTTCAGCACTGATTGACAACAATGTTATCAGTTGTGAGCTGACCAGTAACGCTACCTGCGCTACCGGAAACCCGGCCACCAGCAACAACATCAGCATGACCGTCAATCCCAACCTGCCGGTGAGTGTCAGCATCAGTGCTTCGGCAACCACTATCTGCGAAGGCACCAACGTCACCTTCACGGCTACTCCGGTCAATGGCGGGACAACACCGGTTTATGAATGGTATATCGGTGCGGTGGCCCAGGGCGTCAACAACAGCACTTTCAGCAGCACAGCACTGACTGACGGTGATGTGATCACCTGTATCCTCACCAGCAATGCCACTTGTGCTACCGGAAGTCCGGCCACCAGTAACGCGGTGAACATGACGGTGAATCCCAATCTGCCGGTATCTGTGAGCATCACGGCTTCTGCATCAACTGTTTGTGAAGGTGCTGCCGTAAGCTTCACAGCCACTCCCGTAAACGAAGGAAGCAGTCCCGTTTATGAATGGTATGTGAACGCTACTGCCCAGGGCGTTAACAACAGCATCTTCAGCACTTCAACGCTTGCTAACGGAGATCTGGTTACCTGCATCCTCACCAGTAATGCAACGTGTGCCACAGGAAGTCCGGCCACCAGCAACGCGGTGAGCATGACCGTCAACCCCAATCTGCCGGTAAGCGTCAGCATCAATGCATCGGCTACCACGATTTGTGAAGGCACGCCGGTTACATTTACAGCTAATCCTGTAAACGGTGGAGGAAGTCCGGTTTACGAATGGTATGTGAACGGTCTTGCGCAGGGCAATAACAGCGCAAGCTTTGTCAGCTCATCACTCTTACAGGGTGACGAAGTGAGCTGCATGCTATCATCATCGGAAACCTGTAACAGCGGTTCACCTGCAACATCCAACCTTATCACAATGACGGTTAATCCCAACCTGCCGGTCAGTGTGACGATTACCGCCAGTTCGTCAAGTATTTGCGACGGAACTTCAGTCACTTTCAATGCCAGCCCGGTCAACGGGGGCAGCACCCCGACATGGGAATGGTTCGTAAACGGCGTCGCACAGGGCGTGAACAGCGATATTTTCAGTTCGTCCACGCTAACAAACGGAGCAGTGGTGTATTGCACAGTCAACTCCAATGCGGTTTGTGCGACCAACAACCCGGCTACATCCAACAGTATTATCATGGATGTAAACCCGAACCTCGTGCTGAGTGCGGCAGTCTCCGGCATTCCCGGCAGCCCGATCTGCGAAGGAACTGAAGTAAGCTTCACTGTGATAACAGTTAATGAAGGAAGTTCACCATCCTATCAGTGGGTATTGAATGGAGTAAATGTCGGCGGTGACAGCAACACTTATATCACCTCCGCCCTGACTGACGGCGATCTCGTGTGGTGCATCGTGAACGGATCAGCGGTATGTACAGTGAACCCCGTGGTCAATTCCGACACCATTGCCATGACCGTGGTTCAGAACCTCCCTGTCACTGTAAGTATCACAGCCTTCCCGAACAATGTCATTTGCGAAGGAACAGAAGTGAACTTTACGGCCACTCCTGTAAACGGCGGCAGTGATCCTGGATACCAGTGGTTCCTGAATGGCGTCGCCACAGGCACTGACAGCTCGGTATTTGTGCCGGCATCATTGAATAACGGCGATTCCGTCAGCTGCCTGTTAACCTCATCGGAAGTTTGTGCTTCAGGCTCACCGGCACTTTCGAACCTGATCGGCATTACGGTGAATCCCATCCCGGTAGCCCATGCAGGTGATGACCAGACCGTTTGCAGCAATGTAAGTGCGACTCTTGTGGCGACAGGTGGTGTCACTTACCAGTGGAGTAACTCACAGACTACTGACACCATTGTTGTCAATCCTTCGGTCAGCACTGTATATTATGTAACGGTGTATGAAAACGGATGCTATTCCATGGATACAGTATGGGTGAATGTCCTCCAGGCACCTTCAGTTAATCTGGGTCCGGACGAAACCATCTGCGGTTACGAAAGCATCACGCTTGACGCCGGAAACGGGTTCGTAGCTTACGACTGGTCAACAGGACAGAATTCACAAACGATTACTATTGATTCATTATCTGCAGGCGGCCTGGGTACTTACGAATTCAGCGTAATGGTGACGGCTGCCAACAATTGTTACGGGTATGACACGGTGATGATCACCATTGAATCCTGCGCCGGCATCAGTGAAGCCGGAGAAGGGATTCAGCTGAATCTTTTCCCCAACCCGACCAATGGCATGATATATTTCACTGCCGAAGGCGTTACAGGCGAGAAGATGAGCTTAAGCATCATTGATATGCTCGGGCAGTTGACCTTTAACAGGGATTACACGATTGAGAACGGGCAGGTTAACACCAGCCTCGACCTGATGAACTACCCCACAGGCGTGTATTACCTGTGGATACAGGTCGGCAAGGAAAAACTGATCCGAAAGATCATCGTTCAGTAAAAACGGGTCTCTGAACACGGGAGGCTGCCTACTACGGGCAGCCTCCTTTTTTTTATGATCAGTCATAAGCTGCGGACTTCCCCTGACAGGCCTCACCGGACGGCGATAAACAACTGCTATCGTGCTTATTACAAAGCTTTGCTATCTTACTGAAAATAACTATCTTTGCATCCGCAAAAATTCAATGCTATGAAAAGAATAGCGCTGGTTACGGGTGGATCCCGTGGGATAGGAAAATCCATCTGTGAAAAGCTGGCCGAGAGTGGTCATCACATACTGATCAATTATCGTTCGAATGAGCAGGAGGCACTCAATACCCTGGAAGTGGTTAAATCCGCCGGTGGGACAGGAGAGCTGATGCCGTTTGATATTGGAAATCAGGAGGGGTTTGAAAAGGCAATGGATAACTGGTATGAAAAGAACCCCGACCAGCACATTTCCATTTTGGTCAACAATGCTGGGATCCGTAAAGACGCCCTGATGATGTGGATGAAGAATGAAGAGTGGATGGATGTCATCCAGACGAATCTTCATGGTTTTTTCTTCATCACCAGGAGGTTACTCAAAGACATGCTGATTAACAAATACGGGCGCATCATAAACATCGTATCCTTATCCGGGATCAAAGGTTTGCCGGGCCAGGCCAATTATTCTGCTGCCAAGGCGGCTGTTATTGGTGCTACCAAAGCCATTGCCCAGGAAACCGGCAAAAAGAACGTCACAGTGAATGCTGTGGCCCCCGGTTTTATCAAAACTGACATGGTGGAAGGCATCGATGAGAATCAGGCCAAAATGATGATCCCGCTGGGGCGTTTCGGCAAACCCGAAGAGGTTGCAGATGTTGTCGCCTTTCTGGCCTCGGAGAAATCGTCCTACATTACCGGCGAGGTGATCTCCGTCAATGGCGGTTTATACACATAAAAAATCATAAGCAGATGAACAGAGTGGTGATCACCGGAATGGGCATCTATTCCTGTATTGGCAAAAACCTCGAGGAGGTTAAGCAATCTCTTTACGAGGGACGTTCGGGTATTGTATTCGACCCCGTAAGGAAAGAAATGGGATTTCGTTCTGCGCTTACAGGTACAGTTGAAAAACCCAACCTGAAAGGCATGGTCGACCGCCGGATGAGGGTTGGCATGGCCGAACAGGGAGAGTACGCATACCTTTCTACACTGGAGGCCTTAAAAACGGCTCAGCTCGAACAGGATTACCTTGAAAAGGTTCAGGCCGGGATACTATTCGGTAACGACAGTTCTGCAAAGGCAGTCATTGAATCAACTGATATTGTCAGGGAAAAGAAAGACACCATGCTCCTGGGCTCCGGATTCATCTTTCAGTCGATGAACTCAACGGTCACCATGAACCTCTCGGTACTGTTTAAACTCAGAGGGATCAACTTCACGATTTCTGCAGCATGTGCCAGCGGGTCGCACAGTATCGGACTCGGCTACCTGTTCATCAAATGGGGTCTGCAGGAAATGGTGGTTTGTGGCGGTGCCCAGGAACTGAATGAATACTCCATGGGAAGTTTCGATGCCCTCAGTGCTTTTTCAGTACGTGAAAATGAACCTGCAAAAGCATCACGGCCTTTCGACCGCAACCGGGACGGACTTGTTCCCAGTGGCGGTGCCGCAACACTGGTACTCGAAAGTTATGAGTCAGCCGTCAGACGCGGGGCTCCGATTTTGGGAGAAATCACAGGTTATGGCTTTTCAAGCAACGGCGAACACATCAGCCAGTCGAACGTCGAAGGTCTGCTCAGGGCAATGAATATGTCGCTGAAGGATGCCGGAATGACACCATCCGACATCGATTACATCAATGCCCATGCAACCTCCACCCCCAACGGTGACGCTAATGAGGCCATGGCCCTCAATGAAGTCTTCGGGCAGTGCAAAACCCCGGTCAGTTCCACCAAATCCATGACCGGACATGAATGCTGGATGGCCGGCGCAAGTGAAATCGTTTACAGTCTGCTGATGATGCAAAACGACTTCATTGCACCGAATATCAATTTTGAAGAGGGGGATGATCATTCGAAGCATCTTAATATCATCACAAAAGCTACCGACAAGAAGATCAGCACCTTCCTCAGCAATTCCTTTGGTTTTGGCGGCACAAATTCTTCTTTGATAATCAAGAAACTTACTTAACTTTGCAAGCTCATTTTTTAACCAATAACGACAGACTGTATGACGAAAGAGGAGATCATCGGTAAGATCAATGCATTCCTGATTGAAGAGTTTGAACTAGAAGAAGAACAACTGCAACCATCGGCACACCTCAAGAATGACCTGGGCATCGACAGCCTTGATTTCGTAGATATTATTGTGATCATCGAAAAGAATTTTGGCTTCAAGGTTAAAGGCGAAGACATGATTAACGTAAAAACCCTGCAGGATTTTTACGATTACGTGATCGAACGGGCCAAAACAGACTGATAGGCATTGCCACGGCATGGCCCTTTTATATCTGTATGAATGACAAAATGGGATGGTAGAACCCGCGGGGGGTTAATTGGCTATAAGATCTTTGTTTTTTTTATAAAGACCCTGGGAATAGGCTTTGCCTATTTCTTTCTTTATCTGGTGGCCTGGTATTTTGTTTTCTTCTCAAGAAAGGCATACCGCTCCATCTACTTTTATTTCAGGCAAATACACCATTATGGTTCCTGGAAAGCCTTTATTTCCACCTACCTGAATTTCTGCACCCTGGGCAAAACACTGGTTGACAAGATCGCGGTCTTGTCGGGAATGAAATCACGCTATACCTTCAATTTCGAAGGTGAGGAATACCTGCGTCAGTTGGTTAGTGAAGGCACTGGCGGGATTCTGATCAATGCCCACATCGGGAACTGGGAAATTGCCGGGCAACTGCTGGAAAGACTGCAGACCCGAATCCATGTACTTATGTTTGATGCAGAGCATCAGCAGATCAGTCGCTATCTCAATGATGTGATGACGGAGAAAAACATGAGTGTGATCATAATCCGTGAGGATATGTCGCACCTCAATGAGATCAAAACGGCCTTATCCAATAGGGAAATCATTGCTATGAACGGGGATCGTTTCATCGAAGGGAACAAGGTTTACCCGATCCGTTTCATGGGAAAAACAGCGCTCTTTCCAGCCGGGCCCTTTTCTATGGCTGCTAAATTCGACGTTCCTGTTACCTTTGCTTTTGCGATGAAAGAAAGCAAAACCCATTATCATTTCTTTGCTACTCCGCCTCAAAAGGTCCGCTGTTTCAGGACCCTGGCTGAGCGCGAATGCTTTACCCGGGAGATGGTGGAGCAATACGCCCTTGCCCTCGAGGAAAAGGTCAGAATGTACCCCCTGCAATGGTTCAATTACTATCCATTCTGGAAAACTCAAGCATGAAGACGCCGATCAAAATACTCATTGTTTCTGCCAACAGGCTCACTACCCCCTACCCTGTTTACCCTCTGGGCGTTGCCTATCTGACGACTTACCTGCAAGAACAGATGCCTGACTGCGAGATCCGTTCTTTCGACTTTAACTTCGGAAATGAGGATGAGTTTGTGATCCTGCTGCAGGATTTTCAGCCGGGATACATCGCGGTTTCCCTGCGGAATATCGACGGTGTGAATTCTTACGATCCGGTCAATTTCATCGGTGGTTACCAAAAGATTCTCGACGCGCTCAGAAAGAATTACCGGCAGCCGCACGTCAGTATTATCGGAGGTGCCGGCTTCTCCATTTTTCCTGAGAAGCTTTTCAATCTGCTGCAGCCCGATTATGCCATTGCCGGAGAAGGAGAAGTATCACTGCATCAGCTGATCAGTGCTATAGAAGAAAAGCGTGACGTTGACCATATCGAAGGACTCCTTTACCGAAGAGAAGGCAAAACGGTTTTCAACCAGGGCCGCAATGCATACTCCTGTCCCAATCTCCAATTCGACAAAGGGCTGGTTGACTTCTACTGGCAGAACAGCGGTATGCTGAACATACAGACCAAGCGGGGTTGCCCTTTTCATTGCATCTACTGCACATATCCTATCATTGAAGGCCACCAGGTAAGAACCCTGAATGCTGAAAAGGTGGTCGAAACCCTGAAGGACTTATATCTTCACAAGGGGATCGACTATGTTTTCTTCACCGATTCGGTCTTCAATATGAAGCAGGATTACAACATTGAACTGGCAGAACGTATCATTACAAGCGGTATTCATATCCACTGGGGGGCGTATTTCTTCCCAAGGGGGATGGATGAAAAGACCCTCGCCCTCTTCAAGAAATCAGGTCTTGTTCACGTTGAATTCGGAACGGAATCGATCAGTGACCGGGTACTGAAAGCCTACGGAAAACACTTTACTGTGGAAGATATCCTGGTTCAGTCAGAAATATGCAGAAAACTTGAAATCGATTACGCCCATTTCCTCATTTTGGCCGGATATGGAGAAAGCGATGAAACCATCGACGAAACCTTTGCCAACTCCAGGCAGATCCAAAGGACCGTTTTCTTTCCTTTTGTGGGCATGCGGATATACCCGGGAACGCCTCTGTACCAACTGGCACTTAAAGAAGGTTGCATCTCGCCGGATGATGAACTGATCGAACCCAAATATTACATCAGTAAAGAAGTTGACTTATCCAGCCTCAAAAGCAGGGCTAAAGCAACTGGTCGTCGGTGGGTCTTCCCTGATGAGGATACTTCAGTCATTACCAACAGGATGCGAAAACTCAGGAACAAAAAGGGACCACTGTGGGAATACCTGATCAGTTGAGAGCAATCCTCAGAAAAAGAAATAAACCCTAAATCCAACAGATATGTTACTGGAAGGTGAAAATATACTCAAGCTGATTCCGCAACGGCCACCGATCGTCATGATCGATAAACTTATCGCTGCTGAAGAAGGAAAAACCATTACGGGACTAACTGTTCAGCCCGATAATATCTTCGTGATGGACGGACTGTTCAGGGAGCCGGGAATCATTGAGAACATCGCCCAATCTGCGGCAGCCGGTGTCGGCTGGATCTGCAGAAACAGCCAGGAGGAAGTCCCTGTTGGTTTTATAGGTGCGATCAAAAACCTCGTGATCCATTTCATGCCTGAGGTATTCAGTGAACTGACCACTGAAATCTGCGTTGAACACCAGGTTATGGATGCCACGATTATCAGGGGTTGTGTCTTCTGGCAGGCCCAGCTTGTGGCCGAGTGCGAAATGAAAATTTTCCTGGTCAGACAGCCCGCTGCCTGAGTCTCACTGACACAGGTAATTCAGTCTGCTTTCATATAAAAATTATTCCTACCTTTGCACCCCTGTTTCCAAATCAAACCCTTACTCAATAAACAAGACTTCAATCGCCTATGAACGACGAGAACAAAACCCCCGACCTGCCGACTCCTGACGACATGGTCGCCAAATCTGATTTTGAGATCTTCCACTACTCACTCGACCAGAACGGCCACTGGGAAAGAAAAATGATCGCCAACTGGGGCGCCAAGGAAATCGTGAATACCCAAACCTGGATCATCGTTCAGGAACGCATGAACGATGCCCGTGATAAGGTGCTCCGGGGTGAAATGAGTCCCATCGGCTATTTCATGGTGAAGTGCATCATGGATGTGAAACTTTGTGCTGAATTTACAGGAATCCCGGCCTGGAAAGTTAAAAAACACCTGAAACCGGGCCATTTCAGCAAGCTTAAACCTGAAGTGCTGAAAAAATATGCAGATACATTCGAAATAACGGTCGAAGAACTCACCCAACTGGAAGAAAAACTCAAACAAACCC
>CALGYY010000151.1 GCA_937934705.1 uncultured Bacteroidota bacterium | reverse complement strand
GACCACCGAGATCTACACTCTTTCCCTACACGACGCTCTTCCGATCTGATATTTGTTGATAAAATATTAATAAGTCTCACTTCACCCTGACCTTCTGGCCGATCTGCAAAATACTTCTTGAAGTCAGGCCATTGAGGCTGCAGATCCGGGAAACGGATGTGTTGTATTTGGCTGCCAGGTGCGAGAGGGTCTCTCCTTTTTTGATTACGTGATAGGTTGCTCCCTTGGAAGTATAGGTCTGATTAACGCTTTGGCTGCCATTATTTTGTGCGATCTGGACATTGGTGGTTTTTGCGACCGCCTTGTTGTCAAAGGTATAACGGCTGACCATCAAAGTATCGGAATGGAGTTTAGCCTTTTCAAAATCGATAATCTTTCTGGGATTAAAGGGGGTGCCCATATAACGTGTCTCGAAGTGGAGATGAGGCCCTGAGCTCCTGCCTGTGCTGCCGCCAAAGCCGATGAACTCGCCTGCCTTTACGGGTTGGTTCTCCACCACACGGTTGACACTGAGATGGCCGTAGAAGGTTTCCAGTCCGTTGAAATGGCGGATCACGACTACATTGCCATATCCTTTATGATATCTTGAGATTCTCACCACGCCATCAAATGCACTACGAACGCTGTCGCCTGTTTCCAGATCCACATCAATTCCGTAATGAAAGCGCCGTTTTCTCCAGCCATACTCTGAGTTTATCCTGCCGATACGTGGCATCACAAATGAGCCGAGGTTACCTCCTGCCAGGCGGACAAGGGTGGTATCTGTCTTTAGCGAAAAATCCACTTTAGGATAGTGAATATATTCATTGTCCCAGCTTTCATACAACTCGCCTGCAGGCAGGAACAAGGCATTGGAATCGTAAATATCGTAGAAATTGGAAGCCAGATCCATGCTGTCGTTCAGACTTTCCCATACCTGCAGGTTGGTCTGCGCTCCGACACTGCCACTGAATACTAAAAAACAGACGATTAACAAAGTAAACTTACGACGGATCCAGCCCATCAGCAAACCTCCACACACATTAATAAAAATATTATTAGACCCTCTTGTCTTTACAAAGATAAAAATTATCTCTGAACCGCAAGCATTTTCCGTATAAATCCGCGGGAAGTCTCCAGCATTACTACGTACAGGCCGTTATCCAGCAGTGATATATCAAGTAAGACATGATCTGCAGGATAAGTAATTACTTCCTTCCCTCTCATATCCAATACCCTGATAGCTGCAATATTGACCTCAGATGGCAGCACGATACCAACGGTATGCCCGGCAGGATTGGGTTGCAGCCTGCATTGTTCTGACCAGTAGGTTTCTGAAATACCCACCACGCTGACTGATTTTGAAATGGTATCAGCGTCACATCCGTTATAGGCAATCAGAGTAACATTATAACTGCCATCAGAAGCATACTCGTGAACCGGGTTCTGCTCTGTGCTTTGCTGACCATCACCGAAATCCCAGTCCCAGCCATAAGCATCTGTGCTAAGATCGGTGAATGTGACTTCACGGTCGAGCGGGGCGAAGGAAAAATCCGCCACAGGCTTGGGGTATATACCGGGATAGACCATCACTGTATCGGAGGCGACACATCCATTGGAGCCGGTTACGGTCACGATAAACTGACTCGTATCGGTCACCAGTACATGAATCTCCTCACCCGACTGCGGGGGCACTGTGTTCCACAGGTATGTTCCGCCTCCGCTGGCCTGAAGAATGGCTGAATCACCGAGGCAAACATAGATATCGTAACCAGCATCGGCCGGTGGAGCCGGTAAAACCGTAATGGTGGCATTTACCAGGGTGTCATTATTATGATCGGTATCGATTGACAATCCCGTTCCGCTGACCAGGCTGATGTTTCCTGCAATACCAAGGAAGGCCTGGGTCATGAACATGTAGAGAATACTGTCGTTTGCGGGTATATTGATGTTTCCGGTACTGGCACTGACCACGCTTCCCCCGTTGAGCTGATAGAACACCGGTGTGCTTCCCTGAAAAGGAAATGCTGTATAATTCCTGATATAGACCTTAATCTGTGCCGTCGTGTTCTGGCAATAGTCCGGATCCATGGCAAGGGAGGAAACCCCGATATTCTCCACATTGAATTCATCAGCACCGATATCCGGATGCAAGGCGCTGCGGGACTGTCCATCAATATCATCGGTCACGGGTGTCTGTGAAGAAAGGTTAATGGACGCCTGGCCGTTTAAGGCACCGTTCTGCACATGCAGATCAGCAGAAGACACAAAGTTCGGGTTCACCGAAAGGCTGTTAACATCCAGGCCACTGGCTGTTCTCCAATTGGCCAGGGTGTTCTGATTCCCGGATGCCTTCCAGTAAGCCAGCACTGAGCCGGAAGAGTACAAATCGTTATTGTCGCATTGCAGAAAAGGAGTTCCGACTGTGCTCTCCACATAGAAGGTATAACCGCCGCCGCTGTTGGCCAGAATATTATTCATCGCCTCATTATTGGCTGTTGTTGCACCGGTAATATAGAACGCCCGGCCAGCTGTTGAAGTGGTAAGATTAACACTGTTGTAATAGAAGTTGGTGTTTTCGACATTATTGATGTAGATTCCGTAGTTGGTAGTGCTTCCGGCCACAGCTACAAAATTGTTGGCCACCAGCAACTGTGAGCCACCCATCGCTTCGCAATTCGTCAGATAGATCCCGTATCCGGCACCCAGTGACAGTTTATTCTTAAGAATGCGGGTGTCGTTGTTGGTGTACTGTCCGTAGATGCCGTAAAAATTATTATTGGTTGAGACAGATGTGATGGTATTGGAGGTGATCTGAGGATCATCCATATAAGTAATGTAAATCCCCTTAAAATTCTGATTCAGGAAACGGTTGTTATTTACCACCAGGCCCGGATCCAGCATGGTGCTGCCTCTGCCAAGGAAATAGAGTCCGTATGATCCGCCTTCGAAATTGTTATTAACAAAACTGTTATATGAATCCTCCAGCGTGTTGGTGCTTCCCACCAAAACAGTAAAAAGTGTAGTGCTTGCGGCTGTTGTCCCTCTTATCCGGCAGTTTTGGAAAGTATTATGAGTGGCGCCATTGGAAATATCTATAACTTGAGCATAATTATCTGTTCCTGTTCTGTGAATCGTTATGTAGTCGAAAGTGATATAATCAGCACCATCGAGGAAAAGCACATAATTATTGGTACCGCTGCCCGAAGAAGCATAGCTCAGGGTAACCGAGGCGGTGTCCAGGTTTTGTGACCTGAAGGTGATGGTTTTCGTTGCCGATACGCCGCTGATAGCACCAATAGTGATTCTTTCGTTGTATGTTCCCGGCTTCACCTCAAAAACCACACTGTTACTTATCCCTTGTGAAGTCAGGGCAGAAACAGCAGCCGTAAAGCTGGTATAATCAGAAGGTGCGGTACCGATGACTTTGGTCCCGCTCAGCTGTGCTGTAAGCGGTGATACGAGAAGGCACAGGGCCGGAAAACACATTATACACAGAGCAGTCAGTAAATCTTTATGCATCATAATTCCCTCCTTTTTGTTTTCATCATTTCAAATATAGAAAACTTTTTATGTTTTTGAAACAAATCTTTTCAACAGGTATAATCACCCAATATTGTTAATAACCGCATACAGCATATAACGGGTATCGCTTCTCCCTGTAGCGGAGACGTTTGCATAAGACCCGGTACTCATCCGTGGGTGCCGGATCGGGTATAAACAGAATCATGATGTAACCTTTTTCAATGGAATACTTATTAATAGTGCCTTTTCAGCTGGTTGAAGACTCCGGGATCAGGAAATAGGGTGAAGAAAATGCAGGATTAAAAAAAATAACTTAGTTTTACTCCCGAAAAAAAAAACTATTAACTTTGTTGCACTCCTAAACGGGTGAAAATAATTATGAGGCAGATTTTCAGTTTGTTGAGTAAGTGGTATGTGATCCTTCTGCTCCTTTTTGTTGTACAAATCGGTTCGGAATCATGCACGCGCCATTACCGTTACAAGAAAATGATCAAACGGCGCAGGGTGGCAGTTTCACACAGATATCACTCAGTATATCACAAGAAAATCAAGCGCAATACCATTCCCATCAACCGGAACTATATCATCAAAAATAAGAGGAACACGCGGGGCGTACCCACAGGTGCCCGCGTCAGGTACTAAAAAAAAGAAAACCCGCTGCCATACGACAGCGGGTTTTCTTTTTCTGAGCGGGATCAGCGTTCGCTTTTCACCAGTTTATTCGAATAATTCAGGTTTCCGGAAATTACTTTGAGGATATAAACCCCTGCCGGAATATTTCCCAGATCTTTCAGAGCGTATTAATTATAGCCGACTTCGCGCTTCATTTTATCCACCCGGTAAACTGATTTACCTGAGGTGTCGAATAGTTCGAAGGAAAAGGGGTCGTTGCCTGTACTGTAAAACATAAGGGTCAGGTAATCGGTGAAAGGGTTCGGCCCGATATTGATCTGGTTCTCCAAATCGAAATTGTGAATCTTTTTTTGTCCCAGTATCATGTTTGCAGCGGCCATATTGGGGATTCCGTAACCATACACGGTATCGGGAGTGGTATAACGGTTGGCGCTTTGTAGGACCACCTCAATGATTTCCATATTGGTCATTCCGGGATTGGCCTGCCACAGACAAGCCACCGATCCGGCCAGAATGGGTGAAGCAAAGGAGGTTCCGTTCCCGGGATTGGGAATTCCGCTTGAGGAAGAAACAATGGAGTTAAGGCCCATAGCTCAGACATCAGGTTTAACCCTCCCGTCAAATGAAGGCCCCCTGGAACTGAACGAAGCGATCACGCCATATCCGTCAACAGCGCCGACCGCCAGGATGGAATCGGCATCAGCCGGAGCGCCGATGTAGTACCAGGGATCATCACCACTGTTACCAGCGCTGTTCACCACGATCATACCTTTGGATGCAGCAATGGTTGCTGCGAGGGATGCCCTGGAAACCTGCCCGTTCATATCGGCATAGATGTGACTCCAGTCAGGGTTATCGAAAGTAGTATATCCGAGTGAGGAGTTGATCAGATCTGCACCCACGCTATCGGCAAATTCAGCCCCTGAAACCCAGTTATCCTCTTCAATCGGGAACTCAGAGCTTCCGTCTTCCGTTCTGAGCAGCCAATAGGAGGCTTTGGGTGCTGTTCCGATCATTTGTCCCGGCACATTCCCCCCCATCGTCGACAAGACCATCATACCATGGGTTCCTGCCGTGTACACATTACCGCCCGGAGTCACAAAATCACGTGTACCTAATATCTGGTTGCCCGCAAACAGGCTGTCGAATATCTGAATGCTGTTAACATTATAATAGCCGGCATCCAGAACAGCGATCACCATACCTTCGCCGCGATACCCAAGATCGTGAAGATAGTCCGTGGCCAATTGATGGGCCTGGGTATAGGCAAGACCGTAATCATAGCTCACAACCTGGCCCGAGGTTGTGTTCTGTACACTCTGTTGTCCGGCCGGCTGCCCGATGGTGCCCATGAACATCAGGCCATCCTTCATCGTATCCGGATTCTTCGGCAAACGTTTCGCCCCCTTTTTCACAGGCGTTTCTCCTAAACTGTCGATGCTGCTCACAAAGGGGAAAGCCAATATCCTGCTGATGGCAGAACTGTCGACCGTGAAGATGGTTACACTGTTGAACCATTTACTGGGATTCAGGATACTGACCCCTGTATTCCTTACCGAGTCGATATACCACGAATTGACCGGTATGTCATTCTGCACAACGGCAATGTTTTGTGCTGTCCTTCGTGCAATGGCGCGCGCCGACAGAAAGGCCGAAGGGTTGGATACCGAGTAAGGGGAATTGGCCTTGTCAGTGAAATTAACCCTGAATTTACTGCATATCCATTGGGCCTCTGTCACGCCTGAGATTAAGACCGCCACAAGCAATAAAACAATCTTCTTCATATTCAAATATTATATTTTCAGATATTAATAATTACCCCATCCGATCAGGGTGTATGAATAATCAAACCCGCTTTTTATGACACCGGTGAGTTCGGTTTCTACCTGGATATACTTTTTATAAACCAGACCTGCACCGCAGGCATACACTTCATAACGGTAATCTTTGGATATCAGTGTCTGCCGGTCGATCAGAAGAACAGCCAGGGAAGAATCGTACGACAGTGCTTCAAGATTATAAGGCTCGTGCACCCATTGATACTTACATTCCAGTTCGTCAGCTGTATTCAGGAGGTTGCCATCCCATTTTGCCCCTTTTTCAGGGGGAAAGATCAGTTTCAGATAACGCACATTTTCCTCAACCCTTTCGGCGGTTGAGGCTGTGCGGTTCGCAAACCAGACGTCCTTGATCACCCATTGAGCCGTGTCGTTTTGTCTTAAATATCTTTCGATGCGCATGGTAGGCCTTCCCTGTTCATCAGTAAACACAGACTCAGTGAGCTCACGAATCTGATAAGAGAAGGTATCGACACTCCCGGTAAAATCATCCCAGTGGATACTGTCGACCCGATAGGTTACCCAATGACCGGGCTTATCCGGAAAGTAACGATAACCCATATCAGCAGGTATCCCTTCTTCTTTTTTACAGGAGGTCAGACCGGCAAAAAGAAAAATGAGAATAAGTAAGAGATTCCTCCTGGTGTACAGGTTCATGAGTTGGAGATTTCAACTGTAAAGGTACAAAAAAATATATCAGGTTTCGATGATTCCTCCCGCCACCAGGTCGCTCCCCTCGTAGATCACTGCTGACTGTCCGGGTGTAACCCCCTGTACCGGTGAATCGAATCTGATGTCGATTCTTCCATTACTGAGCCGGATGCTCGCTTTTGCTCCCTTGTCATGGTAACGGATCCTGACATCCATACTCTGCAATTCCTCAAAAGACTCATATTTCATCAGGTTGATGTCGCAAATACTCAGACTGTCGCGGTTGAGCTCCTCTCTGGGCCCCAGGGTTACCTGGTTGCTGACCGGATCGATACGGTTGACATACAAGGGGTGACCCACGGCTACCACCAGTCCTTTTCGCTGCCCAATGGTATAAAAAGGATAGCCCTTGTGTTTTCCCAGGACTTTCCCGTCGGAGGTGATAAAATCGCCACCCTCCAGTTTCTCCTCCAGGCCCGGCACCTTATACCTGAGGAAACGTCTGTAATCGTCATCGGGGATAAAGCAGATCTCGTAACTCTCTGATTTCCTGGCGATACTTTCCAAACCATTTTCTTCAGCGATTTTCCGGGTTTCCGTTTTGTTCATTGTTCCCAGCGGAAAAAGGGTACGGGCCAGGCTCTCCTGCGTAAGCCCCCAGAGGACATAGGTCTGGTCCTTGCTTTTGTCTTCACCCTGTCGGAGAAACCACCTTTGGCCTTCACTGATCACCTGTGCGTAATGGCCGGTCGCGATATAACGGCATCCCAGTTCATCAGCACGTTTCAGGAGATCTTCCCATTTGATCAGTCGATTACAAAGCACACAGGGGTTCGGTGTACGGCCTTTGAGATACTCGTCCACAAAATTGCTGACGATTTTCTCTTCAAACTCCTTTCTGAGATCCAGAACATAATGCGGGATATTAAAACGAACAGCCATCGCTCTTGCATCGTGGATCGCATCCAGGCTGCAGCAACCGGACTGATTAGCAGGGGCACCGCTGCTCTCATAATCCCAGGTTTTCATTGTCACACCAATGACCTCATAGCCCTGCGACTGAAGCAAGAGGGCCGCGACCGTGCTGTCCACACCGCCGCTCATAGCCACTAGCACTTTGTCTTTTATTGACATAGGTTAATCCTGTGGATTCTTCGGATCCACCTCCCCTTTGATAAGACCTGCCCAATGGCGGAATCCCTCAGCGCAATCATCAGATACAAATACGGCAGCAGCGCTGGCCGGCTTAAGAACCACCATGCGCTCGTACACAGAATAGGTTTTCCTGTTCTGAAGCGACCAGAGTGAAATGATGTAGTTCGCATTCACGCGGTAGAACTTGTATTCATTAAGCAGACGGGTAAACTCTTCTATGGTTCTTTCTGAAATATAATCCGTACCGTCATTCATACGGATGGTCACCTTGCCCTGATTGTTGAACACATAGGCAATTTTATCAATATCGAGATACAGCACCGCCTTTCCGCTTTCGCGGGTGGTGATTTCCTCCTTCACCAATGAGCCAGAACTCCAGGTATGCCTCTTGTCAGCCTGACCGATCTCAGTAAAATACATCCAAACGCCGTCTTTCATATCCTCTTTAAAAGCTCCTGATACCAATACTTTTCCGTTCAGGTAATAATGGGAAACAGGGCCATCAAGCTTGCCATTGTTATAGTTTCCCTTAATATTAACCAGGCTGTCGGGATAAAACTGGATGAAAGGTCCGTGGGGACGGCCATTGACCCAGGTTTTCACCTCCGCCGGTTTGCCATCTTCATAATAAACAGTCCAGACACCATCCGCCACACCATTCTTGTAATTTTCTTCCAGCGTCAGAAAACCACTTTCATTGTAGTATTTCCAGGTTCCGTTTTTTTTCTTGTCCCAATATTCCCCTTCGGCCATTTTTGAACCGTTCTCCCGGTAATTCACGGTAACTGCCTTCAGTCCCTTATCGGAATAGGTCACCGTGGATTTGATCTTTTTTTCAGGATAGTAGTATTTAAACTCGCCTACCGGGACATCGTCCCTGAAAGCCCCTTCGTACTTCAGGGTATCTTTTACATACTTTTTCCAGTAGCCCTGCTTTTTTCCCAGGGCATCCACCTGGTTGGTATCAGCAGGCTGTGCATGAACGACAGTAGTGAAAAGGATCAGGCAGCATGCTGCCAAACTGCGCGACAGGCTCATTTTCATAGGATGAAATATACGTAATAACTGCAATCGGGTTGAAAATATGATGAAGATCACAAAAATAATCAGAATTTTTCAGCGAAGCATTTCAGACTGCGGCAGCAAAGATCAGGCTCAATCGAAAAATCCGGTTTGGGGTCTGTTGAGGGGATCCACACCGTTTTCATCCCGAGTGCCTGGCCGAAAAGGATATCAGATGCTCCGTCACCCACCATAACAGAACGTGAAAAATCTATGTCAGGGAAAAGAGTCTTCGCTTTGATGGCCATACCGGTTCCCGGTTTTCGGTCAGGATGTCCATCAGCACTCAGGGCCGGTGAGTGGAATATATGATCGACGCGGCCACCTTTGCCCCTGATTAGCTCGAGCATATACTCGTGGATCACAGCCAGTTCATTCTCTGTCATCAATCCCTTTCCGATACCCTGCTGATTGGTAACAACAATGATATGCCTGAAAATATGATCAAAAACCCGAAGTGCATCAGTCACCCCGGGCAGCAAGCGGAAATCCTGCATTTGATTGATGTACAAACCCGGCAAACGTTCATTAATGACCCCATCCCGGTCCAGAAAGAGGGTCCAGTTACCCGTTTCTTTGATTTCCCTGAAATTGATCATAAGGCACGCGGAAACATGGCTTCTTCAACAGCCTGACAGATGATATGACCGACTGTGATATGAACCTCCTGCACACGTGCGGTGATTGTGGAGGGAACCTTCAGCATCAGATCGCAAACTGAGGGCATCTCCCCTCCGGTCATCCCTGTCAGTCCGATTGTTTTCATTTCCTTTTCTTGTGCAGCACGCAGAGCATTCAGGATGTTCTGAGATTTTCCGCTGGTTGAAAGTGCTACAAGGACATCGCCTTTTCTGCCGAGTGCCTCCACCAATCTGCTATACACCAGGTCAAAACTATAGTCGTTGGCCACGGCGGTCAGGTAACTCGTATTCACATGCAGTGCTTCTGCCGCCAAGGGCGGGCGGTCATATCCGAAGCGCCCGCTGAGTTCCGCTGCCAGGTGCTGGGCATCTGCCGCGCTACCTCCGTTTCCGCAGAAAAGGATCTTACCTCCCGATCTCAGACATTGAACTGCGGTGTCCACAGAAGAGGTGATGAAGCTCAGCAGTTCCGGGCTGTCCATCAATCCCCGGCGAAGGTCGAGAGATTCCTGAAATACCTGACGGATGAGTTTCTCCATTCTGAATACTGATTTATTTATAGTAATTTTTTGAGAAACCGTGAACGGTTTTCTTACCGGACCATTTTTGGAACAGGCCGCTGATCAGCCCGAATCCGTAGGCAAGGATCTGTATGTACAAAGTCAGGATGGCCAGCAGTGAAACCTTCAGATTCTTATACTGCATCAGGCTTTGGAAAAAAGCCAGCATGGCTATAAGGAAAATTCCTCCACCGATTACGAGCCAGAGCAAGGAGGAAAAGTAAGGCCAAAAATAAGCAAGAATTGGTGTTGAAAGAATCACCAGTGCTAAGCCGGTTACGATAAGAGCCGGCAGAAAGTGCACCGGTTTCAGCATGGCTTTATCGATATTTCCAAGGTTGATCCGTGTAACTCCCCAGTTGAATACCTGCTTGAAGAACCTCCTGATGCTTGTCCTGCGTTTATGATACACGAATGCATCAGGAACCAGTCCCACCTTATATCCGTGATTATATATCCTGGAAGAATATTCCATATCCTGTCCGTGCCTCAGTCCCCCCATTCCGCCGAGTGTCTCAAAGATCTCCCTGCGTATGCCCATATTGAAACTCCGGGGATAGAATTTTTTCGAAATGCTTTTCTTTGATCCGCGGGTGCCTCCTGTTCCGATGAAGGAGGTCATACTGTAATTGATGGCTTTTAATAAAGGAGAAAAAGAAGGGTGACAGGTATCGGGACCCCCGAAAGCATCGAGGGGTTCTTTCTGAAGGTGCTGATCGAGGCACTTAAGATAATCGGGCGGGAACATACAATCGCTGTCCACAAAAATGAAATATTCGCCTTTGGCGTTTTTCATACCGTGATTACGGGCTTCTCCCGGCCCCTTGTTCTCCTGATGAATATACTTCAGTTGCAGACCTTTGCCGGACATATAGTTCTGAACAAAGTCACCCGTACCGTCTTTGGATCCGTCATCAGAAATGATGATTTCAAATTCTGCCGGATCAAAATCCAGGGATTCGGCAGAATTCAGCAGTTCCCTGATCTCTTCCAACCTGTTGTATGAAGCGATAATGAATGAATATTTCAAAGCCTTAAATTAATGAATCTCTGCAAAGTTAATGAATTCTTCCTTCATCAGGGCTTCGGCTGTGCAAGCTGTTTGGGCGCCAGAAAGCGGTTGTAGAGAATAAGACCGATAATGGTCACCACTCCGATCAGGCTGAACACCAGCCAGAGCATGGAGGGATTCTTCAGCTCGTCAACGAAATAGACATAGAGATACGCCCCCAGAACGCCTCCCACACCGCTGCCTATCACCCCGTAAAGAAAACTGTAGCCGAGGTAGAGTGCCTTTTTATCCGGTGGGGCAATCAGTCCCACGTAACTGATGAATTTCGGATGTGCGGTCATTTCACCGATGGAGAAGAGTACCAGACCTGCGATGAACACCCAGGTATTATCGGAAATAGCCAGAACGGCCATCCCCAGGGTTCCCATGGAGATCCCCACGATCATCGTCGGCAAGGCCTTGGTTTTTCTCACAATGGCCGATACGAGGATCTGGAATGCGATGATGGTTCCGGCATTAATAACGGTGACATGCTCGGAGTCAAAGCGCCACTGCGGGTTCTCGGTAAACAGGCGCAGGAAAGCATTAACGGCATTATCAAGAGGTGTCATATCCATGTAGTCCTTCTGGTACCAGAGTACGGTATCGAACATCTGGAAATACAATATCCAGAAGCCCGAATAGATCAGAATCATGAAGATGAAACGGAAATCGCGTATTACGAGGACAATTTCTTTAAGGATGGTCGCGAAACTTTTGGTGTTTGCAGGCTTCTCGGGCTCTTTATACAGAAAGAAGTTCAGCAGAAGCAGAAGACCCATGCTGATGGCCGACATGAAGAAAACCCAGGACCATGAATAATCTTTAAGTACCGGAACCAGCAGCAATGGAAAGATAAAGGCCCCGAGATTAATGGACCAGTAGAAGATACCGAAGCCCATCGAGGAGTTAGACTCGTCGGTAGAGCGCGCAATGGTTCCTGAGATAATGGGTTTGAAGAATCCTGCACCGAGTACCATGAGCAGCAGGCTTACGAACACCATCGCGTAATCGGTAAACAATCCGCTCAGGAAATACCCGAGTCCTGCCACGATGAGTGCAAATGTCAGCACTTTCTTATAACCATAGCGGTCGGCAATTGCGCCGGCGATAATGGGCAAGAGGTAAAGCAGGGGTGTGATAGTGCTTTTGATTACCCCCACACTTTCCTTGCTGAATCCCAGTCCGCCTTCATCCCTGCTGAGTATCAGGTACACGGACAAAATGGACATGAGGCCGTAA
>CALGYY010000150.1 GCA_937934705.1 uncultured Bacteroidota bacterium | reverse complement strand
CCCCAGATCAGTCCCGCGTAAGCCACCCCGAGGATAATGGAGACAAACATCAGCAGCCACTTTTTGCGGATCAGACCGCTGGTGATCAGGAAGGCAGCCAGAGCGTAGATGAGTCCTGAAGCCCCGATATGGTTGGCGCTGCGGGCCATCAGCCACACCATTAAACCGCCCAGCAGTACGGAACCCAGGACGACCCATATGGCCATGCGTTCATAAAAGATCAGCAGCACGAATACGAAGACTGCCAGGGGGATGGTATTGGAGAGGATGTGACCGATATTTGCGTGCAGCAGTGGGCTCATGATTATTCCCCACAGACCGCCCCAGGTCCGGGGTACAATTCCAAGTGTTAGCATTGAAGGAAAGATCAGGCTGAGCAGGTAAAAGAACCAGATCACGCCTACTACGACAAGTGTGGTAATCAGTTTTGCTTTGAAGTTTTTGACTTTGAACATGGGCAATAAGTATTAGAACAGTGTTTATTTCTGTATGTTTTCAGAGCCTGCGCCGGTGCAGTTCCCCGCAAATGATGGCTGCAGCCACTGAAGCGTTAAGGGACTCTGCATGCTCACCAGAATTGAATGAAGGAATATGGATTTTCTTTGTTGCGAGGGCGGCCACTTCCTGACTGATTCCGTGTGATTCGCTCCCAATAACAATCAGCCCCCCGGAAGGTAAGTGCGAAGTGAAAATATTTTCACCTTCGAGGCAGGCGGTCATGACCGGGATGTCTGCGGCCTGATTCTTCAGATAGGTGTCAAGCGGGGTATAATGCACCCTGACACGTGCCAGGGATCCCATGGCTGACTGTACGGTTTTGGGGTTATACACGTCCACTGTATCTTCTGAGCAGATCACATCACTGATGCCGAACCAATCGGCGATACGGATGATGGTTCCCAGGTTGCCGGGATCACGCAGGGCATCCGCAAGGATGAAAAAGCGGTCGGCATGAGCAGGCGGGGGATCGGTTGCTTTGGGTTTTTCGAAAACCACCAGTACCTGGTTAGGGGTACTCATGGTGCTGATCCGTTCCAGTTGTTCATCACCTACTGTACTGACCTCTGCGCCTTTTAGATTGTAGCGATGCGCATATTCCGTTATCCAGTTACAGCTCGCACAGAGGTAAACCGGCTTGTAAGCGGATTTCAGGAGTTCGTCGGCCACTTTCACGCCTTCGGCAATAAATTGCCGGTATTCATCACGGAATTTGGCCTGGTGAAGTGAACGGATATGTTTAATGAGAGCGTTGGATATCATGATTGCCGGGTCAAAGAGGCAAAGATACGAAATAGGGACGGACGGACAGGGTGTGGCGGTGTTATGGTGAATTAAATTCACTCAACATTTGTTATTTCGGAATCTTTCTCTACCTTTGCACCCCATTTTAAGTTTTAAGTCAAACAATTAATTATTAATCAAATCCAAAAGAACGATGGTACGACAGTACGAAACCGTTTTCATCATGACTCCCGTTTTATCTGAAGACCAGGTAAAGGAAACGGTAAAGAAGTTCTCGGATTTTCTCAAGGAGAGAGGTGCCGAGATCGTTTACGAGGGGAATTGGGGGCTTCGCAAGATGGCCTATCCGATTCAGAAGAAATCAACAGGTTTTTATCACCTCATTGAATTCAAGGCTGAGGGCAAGGTGATTGCCGAGCTTGACCTGAATTTCAAGCGTGATGAGCGGATCATCCGCTTTTTAACCATGGTACTGAACAAGCATGCCGTGGCTTTCAATGAGAAGAAAAGGGCCGATCGTATGAAGAAGGCGGAGGCCGAAGCCTGATGTTTAACCAAAAAAAGTGAATGATCATGAGTGCACAACAAGCTGACAGCGAAATCAGATATCTCACCCCGATAGCGGTGGATGTTAAGAAGAAGAAGTATTGCCGGTTCAAAAAACTGGGAATCCGTTACATAGATTACAAAGATGCCGATTTTCTCCTGAAATTCGTGAATGAACAGGGAAAGATCCTGCCCCGCAGGATCACCGGTACCTCGGTAAAATACCAGAGGAAACTGGCCAAGGCTATTAAAAGGGCGCGTCATCTGGCCCTCTTACCTTATGTTGGTGATTTATTAAAGTAAAAAAAGGAGGATTTCCCATGAAAGTAATTTTGAAACAGGATGTCCCCAATCTCGGGTACACACATGATATCGTTAAGGTAAAAAGCGGTTATGCCCGCAATTACCTGATTCCCCAGGGCTTTGCCATCATCTGCACGCCTTCAACTGAGAAAGAGCGTAACGAACTGATGAAACAGAAAGCCTTCAAAGAGGAAAAGATCCGCAAGGAGGCTGAGACCCTCGCCAAGGCACTGGAGAGCATCACCCTGAAGATCGGCGCCAAGGCCGGAACCAGTGGAAAGATCTTCGGTTCGGTCAACAACCTGCAGATCTCGGATGCCATCAAACAGCAGTACAATTATGAAATCGACCGCAAGCGCATCCTGGTGGACGGAGAATCCATCAAGGAACTCGGCACATACACAGCCAAGATCAACCTGCACAAGGAGATCAAGGTTGAAATGAAGTTCGAGGTGGTTGCCGAATAGATCTGTTTCAACCCCTGCAAAAGGCTGTCGCTCAAACCGGCAGCCTTTTCTTTTTTCTGCCGCAATGATCCGGTCTGCGGAGGATTCTGGATGATGATATGGGGAAATCAGATATTGTGAACCTCATCGTCAATAACGACTTTTTGACTTTCGACCTGCCCCCATCACTTCATCACTTCATCACCCTTCACCCCGATACTCCCTCCCCTTTTGGCCTTGTTCATCAAATTCATTACTTTTGCCGGATACAGAAAATCATAATACATGTTTGATTTCATTAAGAAAATGCTGGGGAACAAATCTCAGCGCGACATCAAGGCGATACAGCATATCGTGCAGAACATTCATGTTGAATATGAACGTATTAAGGAATTATCAAATGATGGTCTGAGAGAGGAAACCAGAAGATTCCGTGAAATGATCGCGGAAAGAACCGCTGAGGATGAGGCGGAGATTGCCCGTTTGCGGGATGTGGCGGAAAATGACCACAGTATTGAGATTGATGCCAGGGAAGAGTATTACAAGCAGATTGATCAGATCGGGAAGCATATTGATACCTCCATACAGGAAGTACTCAACGAAATCCTACCGGCGGCCTTTGCTGTCGTGAAGGAAACTGCCCGTCGTTTCAAGGAAAACGAGAAAGTAGAGGTGACTGCAACGGACTTTGACCGGGACATGGCCGCCCGTTATGACCATATCAACATTTTCGGCGACATTGCGCGTTGGAACAACAGCTGGATGGCCGGCGGGAATATGATCCGCTGGGATATGGTGCATTATGATGTGCAGCTGATCGGGGGGATTGTCCTCCATCAGGGAAAGATCTCAGAAATGGCTACAGGAGAAGGAAAGACGCTGGTCGCCACCTTGCCGGTATATCTCAATGCCTTACCGGGAAAAGGTGTACATGTGGTTACGGTGAATGATTACCTGGCCAAGCGTGACTCTGAATGGATGGGTGTACTGATGCAGTTTCACGGATTAAAAGTGGATTGCATCGACCGTCATGAGCCCAACAGTGACGATCGTCGCAACGCCTACCTGGCCGATATTACCTACGGGACCAATAATGAATTCGGTTTCGATTATCTCCGCGACAATATGACGCGGAGCCCGGAAGAGCTGGTACAGCGGGTACACAACTATGCCATTGTGGATGAGGTGGACTCGGTACTGATCGATGATGCCCGGACCCCTCTGATCATCTCCGGTCCGACCCCCAAGGGCGACAACCAGGAATTTGAACAGTTGAAGCCCATTGTGATGAAGCTTTACAATGCCCAGCGTAACCTGGTCACCAACATATTGACTGAAGCCAAGCGCCTGCTTTCTGACGAAAGCAACTCAGAGAATGAGAAAGACGGCGGAAAACTTCTGTTGCGCGCTCATCATGGACTTCCGAAGAACAAGGCTCTGATCAAGTTTCTCAGCGAGCCCGGGATGAAGGCGCTGATGCAGAAAACAGAGAACCAGTTCATGGCTGAGCAATCGAAACATATGCACCTGATCAATGATGAGCTCTTTTTCGTGATCGATGAGAAGAACAACTCCATTGAGATGACTGAAAAAGGAATTGACCTTGTTTCAAAAGATCTGGAGGATCATCGTTTCTTCATCCTTCCCGACATCGGAAGTGAGATTGCCGAGATGGAGCGCAGCAATATGAGTGATGCTGAAAAGATCAAGCGCAAGAATGCATTGCTTCAGGATTACGAGATCAAGTCGGACCGGGTCCATACGGTCAACCAGTTGCTCAAGGCCTATGCGCTGTTTGAGAAAGATGTGGAATATGTGATCATGGATAACCGCATCAAGATTGTTGATGAGCAGACCGGTCGTATTCTGGAGGGCAGGCGTTATTCCGACGGTTTACACCAGGCCATTGAAGCCAAGGAAAATGTGAAGATTGAAGCAGCCACGCAAACTTACGCCACCATTACGCTGCAGAACTATTTCCGCATGTACAAGAAGCTGGCAGGTATGACGGGTACTGCTGAAACGGAAGCCGGTGAGTTCTGGGACATATACAAGCTTGATGTAGTAGTGATCCCCACCAATAAACCGATTGTCAGAAAAGACATGCAGGATCTCGTTTACAAGACCAAGCGCGAGAAATACAATGCGGTGATTGATGAAATTGTTCGCCTGGTGGGTGAAGGGCGGCCTGTACTTGTGGGTACCACCTCTGTTGAGATTTCCGAATTACTGAGTAAGATGCTGAAGCTTCGCCGTATCCCGCACAATGTACTGAATGCAAAGCTGCACCAGAAAGAAGCCGACATTGTTGCTGAAGCCGGATTACCGGGAACGGTAACGATAGCCACCAACATGGCCGGTCGTGGTACCGACATCAAGCTGGGTCCCGGCGTGAAAGAGGCCGGGGGTCTTGCCATCATTGGCACGGAACGTCATGAATCGCGCCGTGTTGACAGGCAGTTAAGGGGTCGTGCGGGGCGTCAGGGTGATCCGGGGACTTCACAGTTTTACGTTTCTCTGGAGGACGACCTGATGCGAATGTTCGGTTCTGC
>CALGYY010000149.1 GCA_937934705.1 uncultured Bacteroidota bacterium | reverse complement strand
GAGATAAAGGAATGTGACTGGAGTTCAGACGTGTGCTCTTCCGATCTATGCGGGGTCGGTGCTTGTTGAATCATTCGGTGCTTGCGCCCTGACATGACGGCGCATGATGATTAATTGCAGGTAATGCAGAGCAGTGCTTGCGCCGTGACATGAGGCGCGGAGAGGGACATTGCGATGATGAATGTACAGAATCCGCGCCTGTTATGACGGCGCAGGGAGGGCAGTGCCAATAGTTCAGAGCATTGTCGCCGTGACATGATTGGGTGACGGGGGATGAAGTGATGAAGCGTCGAAAGTCCAAAAGTCTTAAGGTCGGAAAGTCGAAAATCCAGGCGTACTCAGATACCCCGATACTCCAATACCCCGATACTCTGATCAAATGCCTATCCCCCAATATCTAATATCCAATATCATAATATCCAATATCGTATACTGAATAACGAAGTGATGCAGCGTCGGAAAGTCATTTTCGTCTTTTTCATGTAAATTTGCATGACGATGCAGAAAAAGATGAAAAAGATCGCCGTACTTACCGGTGCCGGGATCAGCGCGGAGAGCGGGATCAGCACCTTCCGTGACAGCGGGGGACTGTGGGAGAAATACAGGATAGAAGATGTGGCCACCTTTCAGGCCTGGCAGAAGAACAGGGAGCTGGTGCTGGAATTCTACAACCAGCGGCGGCGACAACTTGCGGAAGTCAGACCCAATGCTGCTCATTATGCGCTGGCACAACTCCAGGAGAAATACGATGTACAGGTGATCACACAGAATGTGGACGACCTGCACGAAAGGGCCGGTTCTTCAAAAATTTTACATCTCCACGGAGAAATGGTGAAGGCCAGGAGCACACTCGATGAGAACCTGGTATACCCTATCGGCTATAAGGATATCAAAGCCGGCGACCGCTGCGAAAAAGGTTCGCAGCTTCGACCCCATATTGTCTGGTTCGGAGAGTCTGTGCCCAACATTGAACCCGCTGCTTCCAAGGTGGCCGAAGCCGATATCCTGATGGTGATCGGGACTTCCCTGGCTGTATATCCCGCCGCGGGACTCGTGCATTACTTCCGCGGCCGGAAACCCCGCTACCTGATCGATCCGCATGCCGACGAGATCCGCGTTTCACCCGACTGGACCATCATCCCGAAGAAAGCGGGAGAGGGCGTTCCGCCACTGGTCGCACAATTGTTGTCGTCCTGATGCTGACATCCCTGGACCCTCCGGAATTCATGCAGGAAGCGGAACGCTTCCCCCTGGTCGATGTGAGGTCGCCGGTAGAATTCCATCGTGGTCATATACCCGGTGCGGTCAATATCGGACTCTTTACCGATGAAGAAAGAGCTGCCGTTGGAACCTTGTACCGCAGGCAGAGTCATGAATCGGCTTACCAGGCAGGACTGGAATACGTGGGGCCTAAACTCGGACAACTGGTGGAAGCGGTCAGCAATATTTCTCCGGAGAAGAAGGTCTGTCTTTATTGTCTGCGCGGCGGAATGCGCAGCCGCAATTTTGCTTTCCTTTTGCAGAGCGCAGGTTTCCGGGTGGTCCTGCTCAAGGGAGGTTACAAGGCCTGGCGTCAAATGGTTCTCAGAAATTTTGAAAAGCCCCGGCTGATAGTGGTGCTGGGAGGACTGACAGGAAGCGGGAAAACCGCCATCCTGAACGGGCTGTCGCATCCCCTACTGAAAACCGGTGATCTTGAAGGTCTGGCCAGACACAAAGGTTCTGTTTTCGGAGGCATAGGAGAGGAGGAACAACCCACATCAGAGCATTTTGAAAACCTCCTGCACCAACAATGGAATAAGATTCCGGAGAAGCATGTTTTGATGCTGGAGGACGAAAACATGGATATCGGCCGCGTGAAGCTCCCGCTCAGCGTTTACCGCCTGATAAGAAAAGCTCCGGTGATAGTTGCAGAAGTGGTCCGTTCGAAAAGGATACACCGACTGGTCAACGCCTATTCCGGCCGCCCGGAAGACCTCATCGCCGGTATCCGGAAAATCGAACGCCGCATCGGCTCGCTCCGCATGAAAGAAGCCATAGCCGCGGTCAGCAGAGCCGATTTTCAGCAGGCCGCCGAAACCCTGCTGGATTATTATGATGAGTCCTACCGGGCGTCGCTGAATAAGAGAGATGCTGGCAGTCTCCTACGCTTCCCGCTCAGCGATCCGGAATCCCCTCAGCAGATCGGGGAACTGGCTGAGGCAGCGTTATCCCATGCGAAAATAATCTGGAATATTTCTAAATAAGACAATTTTTTGTATCTTTGCATCAAAAGATACAATGATGAAAGCTTTATATCTGTTTTTGCTTATGGCTCTGATCTCGGGAGCCTGTCAGCCCCCGCAAATGGCAGCGGACAGAGAAGAAGCCGGAAAAAATACAGGCATGATGAATAAGAGTGAAGAGGAATGGAAGGACTTGCTTAGTCCTGAGCAGTACGCGGTACTTCGTGAGAAGGCGACGGAACGCCCGTTTACGGGTAAATATGATCAGTTCAGTGAGGAGGGGATTTATCAATGTGCCGGCTGCGGTGCGGAACTTTTTTCTTCTGATGATAAATTTGACGCTGGCTGTGGCTGGCCCTCATTTTCTGACGCCCTGGAAAAGGGACGCATTTTAGAAAAAGAGGACCGCAGTCACGGAATGGTGCGGACAGAGATCCTTTGTGCCTCCTGCGGCGGGCACCTGGGTCACGTCTTTGACGATGGTCCCCGGCCGACAGGTTTACGCTATTGCGTGAATTCGGTTTCCCTGGATTTCTCACCCCTGAATAAGTAATCTCAGTATTCCGAAAGCACCTATCTTTGCGGCCTTATCATTCAAAAATGTCGGAAAGCCGCGGGAAAAGCATATGGTCTGCAGGTTTTGTGCTTCTGAGCATCGGGAACCTTTTCATGGCGATGGCTTTTTATCAGCTTATGCCGGTACTCCCTGTTTATATCAAGGAAGAGCTGGGCGGTGATAAAGGAGAGATCGGGCTGGTCATGGCGCTTTTTACTGTCTCTGCACTGATCATAAGGCCATTCACCGGATGGGTGCTCGACCGTTACGGCCGCAAATGGCTTTTTCTGGGCTCACTCCTGGTGTTTTCCCTCATGTTCAGCGGGTATATGCTGGCGGGAAGTCTCGTGGCAATGGCAGTGCTGAGGCTGGCCCACGGCCTGGCCTGGGGGGTCACAACCACCTCAGGCAGTACCGTTGTGGTCGACATTCTTCCGAAAGAAAAAATGGGCGAGGGGGTCGGTTTTTACGGACTATCCATGACCCTTGCCATGGCGCTGGGACCCCTCATCGGCCTGTGGATGACACGGGGGGCACATTATGAATGGATCTTTGCCGAAACCGCCGCGATGAGCCTCCTGTTCTTTATCATGGCGGCCTTCGTACGCTATCCTGCCTACCAGGCTCCGAAGCCTGCTCCGCGATTGAGCCTTTCTGTGCTCTTCGAAAAAACATCACTGCACACTT
>CALGYY010000148.1 GCA_937934705.1 uncultured Bacteroidota bacterium | reverse complement strand
CATATTGAATACATCCCAATCGTGAGACCCCTTTTTTACCCGGTCGAAGCCGGTCATGGCAAAGACCAGGCGGCCATCGGGCGACAGGCTCATATCTTCCCATTTACGGCAGGCGTTGATCAGCGGCTGATCCACCACTTTCACATCCGCGCCATAGTTGGCCAGGGGCAAGGAAAAGGGCAGGGTGAACAATGCTGAGGCCCCCGGGAAATCGCGGTCGCTGCCGATGTACATCTTCTTATCTGCATACAGCACGGCCGAAGCCTCGCAGGTATAGGGCTTTCCGCTGCTGTCCACCGCCGTGGCAGGGAAGCAGGTAATGAGGTTGTGATCAACTGTGCTTATGCTGAGGGACTGGGCGCTGAGCTGAAATGAGCAGCAAACCGTGGACAGAACAAGAAAGAGAAAGCGAAGTAAGGATATCATACTTACAGGGTATTGGAGGTGTGGAAATATCGGAGATTTTATTTTGATCCGGCTGAATAAATTCGTATAATTGCAAAAGAAACAAAAATAGGCAATTCTATTATTCCTGAGCCCTCATGAGAATACGTATTGCAACAGCATTAATTCTATTCCTGATGATCCCATCGGTGAATCATGCAGCTGTGCTGTGGTCGCAGGATTTTACATCTGGGACGAGCGGTTTCTATACAACTTATGGAATGACTCGAAACGCGGGGTCTACTTATGCCTGTGCTCTGGGGAATGATGTATACTATACCTCAGCTTCTTTTGCCTACATTACGACAAATACCATAAATGTTCCGCAGGGTCGTGGCATAAGATTGACATTCGACAGCCGCCGCAAGAATCTAAGTGCGGGAAGCATCACGGTTTATTATCTGGTGACCGGTGCATGCAGCTGGGACAGGCTGAATCCGAATAACAACGGCTGGGTGCAGTGGGGCACCATCACACCGAATACAAGTGTAGCCTCTCCCGGAGGTTGTACGAATCAAACCCTTCAACTCGAAAGTCATGTTTGCGGCGGGCAAAACATTGCTGTTCTGATGTATTTTGGCAGCGCCAGTTCAACAAACTGGATTGCCATCGATAATCTGATCGTTGACGATCTCGGACCGACAACAGTAGCGGTGCCGAATATCTCAGGAGCAACCACCTACACGGAGAATATTACAGGTAATCGCTGGTATGGACCTGTATCAACAGGGAACTACTCCACTACCGGAATTCAGGTTCCTTATCACTCATACCGAAGCGCCTCATCAGCCTATACTTATCTGTGGACAGGCGGATCAGGCGGAACAGCTAATCATTCGGGTAACGGACTGGATTATTTCGCAGCCTTCTATACCGGATTCGAGTTTTGCAACAGCAGTGGTGCGGCCCAGATGATCACCAAAGAACTGAATACCTCAGCCTGCGCCAACCCTGAGATCAAATACGCTTACAGGGCGAAATATCCCTGCTCAGCCGGGAATTATGATTATACATTTGATGAGCGCTATTCCCTGTATGCGCCTGAGCTATACGCGAGTGTGGGTCAGGGTTACACCTGGGTGCAGCGTCCGGTGAATTCTTATTTTCCGGACGGATTATGGCATTTTGCCTGTTATTCCCTTCCGAGCGCAGCCAATATCAAGGTGAAGTTTGAGAGGGGTGGGAGTTGCACCTCGCCGGTTGAAGGTATTGACCATATTAAGGTCTTATGCCGCGATTGCAGCATCAGCGCTTTAACGGGTGGAACTATAAGTGGGGAATCCAGTCCGGTCCCGGGAACAGATTATACTTATACCATTACGCCGACTGTGGGGGCTACCTATTACAAGTGGATGATACGAGCCATAGACCGTGATCCCCCGGTGCTGATCGAAGCGGCATGTCCCAACGGAGTGAATCCCTGTATCGTTTCAGGCCAGGGAACCACTTCAGTAACCATCAATTTCGGCACGCTGGGAGAGGATTACAGAGTGATATGCATTCCGTACGATGCGAATCCCGGCACGCTCGCAGCGCCCAGTGATGCCTGCTATGCAGCGCTCAGTCTGTTTCCGACCTCACCTCCGCTTCCCGTTGAGCTGATGTATTTCAAGGCAGAACAAAGCGGCGATGGGGTAGAACTGCAATGGGCAACGGAGAGCGAGACAGACAACGACTATTTCATGGTACAGCAAAGTGCCGACGGACAGTTGTTTTCGGATCTTGCCCTGGTTGACGCTGCGGGCAACAGTAACCAAACCCTCAGTTACAGCTATAGCATTACCCGTCTCATCCCGGGTAAAAGCTACTTTCGGCTGAAACAGGTAGATTTCAATGGTGCCGTGAATTACTCCGGGATGATCGCTGTGGAAAATGAGTCGCCTCAGGAAAGTATCGGTTTCAGTTTCAGCGGTGCCTGCCTGATCATCAGCTCTGGTATGGATGTCTTGTATCCTCTCAGCATGCAGGTGTATGACGTGATGGGCAGGTGTGTTTACGCTGCCGACGGCATTACCATCGCCGCGGGTTCGGCCTGGACCAGCCCGGATCTTAACCTTCCTCAGGGTTTGTGCTATATCCGACTCAGGGGGATCGGTGTGGACATTAGCAAGGCTTTGTTATTCAGGCATTGATGAATTCTGAAGTGTTTTACGGGCATGAAACGATATGTTCTGATTCCGCTTTAAAACGCTCCGGGCATTTGGAATGGGAACAATTCGGGATTTCATGAAAGGGTGATGATCGAATAAGGCCATTTCCTCTTTCACTCACGAAAAATGTGTAATTTCATCAGCTGAAAAGAAGATAAGATTATCTATGCTCAGTTGTTTCCTGATTCAAAGCTGTTCTGATTTATTCCCGGGTTCTGATGATCTGTAATATATGTGAGTGTCCGCCCCAAAGGAAAGAGGTGCAGGAGAGCATGACCCTCCAGGACCTAAAGAAAGTCAGAAGAGAGTTTCTTCATAGGGTCATTCCTTCTCTGTTGGTGTTGATTTTTGATACAGAAGGTCACCCCATCATTATAAGAAAAGCATTACATGCCGGAATCTTCCTTGGAATAAGCCTAAAATAAATTTCTTTTGCAATGTTAGAATTGATTCTTTACCTGCTTCTTGCGCTCATCATTTCTTTCCTTTGCTCCATCATGGAATCGGTACTGCTTTCAACACCACATTCCTATCTGGTTGTGAAGAAGGAAAACGGTCACCGCTGGGCCGCATCTTACATTGATCTGAAATTCAATATCGATAAGCCGCTTGCTGCTATACTTTCATTGAATACGGTAGCTCATACCATAGGTGCTGCAGGTGTGGGCGCACAAGCTGTTGTCGTTTTTGGTGAAGCCTATTTCGGGGCCGTGTCGGCCATTCTGACCATACTGATACTCGTGCTCACAGAAATTGTCCCAAAGACCATCGGCGCACGATATTGGAGAAGCCTGACAAGAGTGTCATATATTACGATCAGAGCGATGATTGTTGTCACTTACCCGCTGGTAATGATGTCGGTCCTGATTACAAAAGTATTTTCAAGAAAATCAAAGGAACAAACCACCAGCCGGGAGGAGATCGCAGCCATGGCCAACATTGGCGCCGGCGAAGGGCTGTTTTCAGATAAGGAAAATATAATTATTCAGAATATCCTTAAATTAAAGAACGTTAAGGTCTCGGAGATCATGACGCCGAGGGTTGTGCTGGCGACGGCCGATGAGGATCTGCCCCTGGGGGATTTTCTGAAGAATAAGGATTATCTGAAGTTTTCAAGGATTCCGGTCTACTCCGGAAGGCCGGATAACATCACGGGATATGTATTCAGACAAACGGTTTTTGAGAACCTGGCGGAGGACAAGCACCACAGCAAACTGAAGGATGTGAAAAGAGAAATACTGGTCGCCCCGGGCACTATGGTTCTGTTTTCCCTTTGGGAGAAACTGCTGGATAAAAAGGAGCACATAGCGCTGATCGTTGATGAGTACGGCGGTTTGGATGGAATAGTGACCATGGAGGATATTATTGAGACCCTGCTGGGTTTTGAAATTGTGGATGAAAAGGATACGGTAACCGATATGCAGAAATTCGCCCGTGAACGATGGGAATCAAGGCAGGCCAAGTACAGTATGCTCGACCGGCTTAGTGAAGCCGGAACAAACGAGAATACCGGGAAGGAGTGAGGTCAGCGAAATCCCGGGGCATCTCAGCAGCCGGATGATTTGATCCGGTCTTAATCATGACAAAGAATAAAGTAATATGGCAGAGAAGAAAACAAAGCACGTGGAGATCAAAACAAAGGCAAATACGGCCAGTGTTGAAGATTTCATCAACGCAATTGAGGATGAAAAAAAGCGGGAAGACAGCCGCATCCTGATCGGAATGATGAAAAGGGCCACGGGAGAGGATCCTCAGATGTGGGGAAGCTCCCTCATCGGTTTTGGAAAACAATTGTTCAGAAGCCCGAAAACAGGCCGTGAAGTCGATTGGTTCATCCTGGGTTTTTCTCCGCGTAAGGCGAATCTGTCCCTGCATCTGGGGGTGGATATCCGTGTCCATGCTGATGCCCTTCTCAGGCTCGGGAAACACAAGACCGGCGCTGGCTGCTTGTATATCAACAAACTGACGGATGTTGACCTGAGCGTTCTTGAAAAGATGATCAAGACAGCTGCAAAAGTGAAGTAAACATGCGGATAGCCCCGGCCGGAAAGCTGGCAGGTATATGATTTCAATTTAAATATTTCAGATGGGAAAGAAGGTGACGATTATTGGCGGTGGAGTAGCAGGTTTATCTGCAGGGATTTATGCGGCAACGAATGGATTTGATACTGAAATCATCGAAATGCATGCCGTTGCCGGGGGGCAGTGTACGGCCTGGGAGCGTAAGGAGTACAGGTTTGATTATTGTCTTCACTGGCTGGTAGGTACATCAAAAGGCGCGTTTCACGATCTGTGGAAAGAAACCAATGTACTGAATGACGACACCGAGATCATCGATCACCAGGTGCATTCACAGATATTTGACAAAGACCGGAATGAATTCATCATCTATTCTGATATTGATCGCTGGGAGGCGTATCTCATTGACCTTGCTCCCGAAGATGAACGGAAGATCAGATCCATGTGCCGGGACATGCGGAAGAGTGCGCTGATTGAACCCTTCGCGCTGCCCGCTGAATTGCGTACCCCCTTTGATTATATCAGAATCATTCCCATCATGTTGCCCATTCTTAACCTGGTACGTAAATTCGGCCGCTTAACCTGTAAGGAATATTTCGACAGGCTTGGCTTCAGGAACGAGCGCTTAAAGGCCGTCCTGAATGATATGTATGGAGAACGTAATTTTTCAGCCCTGGCTTTCATCTTCATGCTCGCCTGGTTCAATCAGAAAAATGCGGGTTATGTCAAGGGCGGCTCTTTTCCTTTGGCCCAGCGCATGGTGGAGAAGTATAAGTCGCTCGGCGGAAAGATTTCCTACACGAAGAAAGTGGACCGGATCATCGTTGAGAATCACACGGTAAAAGGGGTCGTGCTTTCCGACGGATCGGAGATCCTGTCAGATTATGTGATCGGTGCGGCTGACGGGTACTCCACGATCTACAATATGCTCGGGGGCAGATACGTATCAAGAAAGGTAAAATATGCGTATAAGAACTGGGAATTGTTTCCTTCAATGGTGCAGGTTTCTTTCGGAGTGAAGCAATCGATACAGTCACCCGCACCCATTATTATCAATACCACCAAGGGTCTGAAAATCGGAATGACCATGCCGGAGTACGGCTATTCCGTGATGAATTATTCATTTGATGATACCATGGCACCTGCGGGGAAATCGTCCATCGTGCTAAGGTTTGAGAGTCCCTGGAAATTGTGGAAAAATCTGGACGGGGATGCCTACCTGCGTGAAAAAATGCAGATAGAAACAGATGCCCGCTATTTCCTGGAGAGAGAATTTCCGGGTATTTCTGAATTTATTGAAGTTGTGGATGTGGCGACCCCCCGGACCGGAGTCCGTTTTACCGGTGTGAAGGAAGGTGCTTATGAGGGATTTTTACCCACCAAGCACAATATGATGAAATCCATTAATATGACTCTACCGGGACTGCGTAATTTCTACATGGCAGGACAATGGTTGTTTCCCGGGGGAGGACTTCCTCCTTCAGCGCAGACCGGTAAGTGGGCCGTACACATGATCTGCAAAAAGGAAAAACAGAAGTTTGTGGTATCCAGGTAGCTCCAGGCAGGAGATTCACAGTTTCAT
>CALGYY010000147.1 GCA_937934705.1 uncultured Bacteroidota bacterium | reverse complement strand
ACAGTAAGGGGGTGCAGAAAAGCAGATCACTCCCATACCTGCCAATTGCCCCGCAACCAGCAAAGCCGGAAGCCATTTCATACCTGCTTAAGCTATTTAATGCTGAAGTAGCAGCGTTTGGGTGAATGAACCTTCCCGTCTGCGGTCAGTTTCTTGATGGCCTTATCAACATCTTTCTTGTCCAGTCCGCTCATTTCTGCAATTTCAGCAGCTTTGAGTTCCTTACCTGCTTTCTTAAGGGTAAGCATTACTTTTTCATTCGTATCCATAGAAATGTTATTCATGATTAACCACAAACAAATCGCTGCAATTCTAGTGCGACGACTGTCTGATCACTTTACCGATCCCGCTGAAACTTCCCTGTTGTATCCTCACACAATAAACGCCGACGGCAAACTGCGCCATATCAATCTTCACATGGCGGTTGGGCGCATTGACTTCCTGATACTCCTGAATAAAAACAAGGTTTCCGATATCATCATATATACTGATCTCCAGTTTATCAGCTTCCGTGTTGAAAAGTTCAACAAACAGGACATCATCAGTCGGATTTGGATAAAGCGTGAATCCTGGCTGTCCTGAGGCAGATCCACAGTCAGTAATCTGCGGACTGAACTCATAAACAGTTCCGTTGAAATCCGTCTGGAGAAGGCGATAATATGCAAGGCCTGAAAGGGGCTGGTCATCTGTAAAAGAATACATTCTTACGCTATTGCTGCTTCCGGCACCATCCACGGTTCCCAGAAGCTCCCAGGTCAGCATGTCGCTGCTGCGTTCCACACTGAAGAAATCATTGTCGGTCTCACTTGCTGTTGCCCAGCTCAGCCAGACCTTCTCATCCCTGCACTGCACGTTAAAGCTGATCAGATCGATCGGTAAGGGGTTGTTACTGCTCAACCTTGCGCCGAAAGTAACAGGGCTGTATGAGGGAAATCCGGTACCTGTGATCTGACCAGTACCGCCCGGTCCCAGCGTTCCGGTTGCAGTGCCACCTTTGGAAACCCACTTATTCGTTCCGGCACAATCCTCCCAATGGGCCGTGGTGAGGTCTGGCAGACTGTTAATCCCGCTGCGCTGGGCGTCCTTCCAGAAGAGCGTCACATCAGGATAAGTGGTTCCGATATTCCTTTCAATATTCCAGTATTCAACACCACTGGTATGATTCAACTGGGCCAGATTGCACATATGCAGAGGCGACCAGTTATTGGGTGATGCCGTAAAGTAATATTCAACAGTGAAGCGGTCAGATGCGGATGAACCCGGATCTGCAATGGCCAAAGGTGCCCACACCCATGTGGCTCCTGCAATGTCGCCCGTCGGGAATTCAAATGCATCGTCCCCGATTTTGGAAACGGGACCATCAATAAATCTCAGATTCGCTGCTCCCGAATAAGTGCTGTTGTCTGCAAAAATGAAGGGATTGGGCACGGAAGAGCGCAAGGCCCCATTGACAAAACTCAGGTTGGTATTCAGGGTGGCAGGCGTTGTCAGCGTTACTATTCCGTTTGCGGCTGTATTGAGGGTCATATTTCTGAGAATGGTCGCCCCGGCCGGAATCTCAGGCCCCGAGTTCACTGTTGAGCGGTAAACAAGATTAACTGCCGTATTGAAAACCGGCGCAGTTGCAAGACTTCCGGTGAAACGCTCAATGGTTGTATTGTTGCCCATGCTCAGGTTTCCTGAATGGGAGAGCGCCCCGCTCGTAAGGGTCAGCTGATGGCTGATATTGACCGGGGCTGTGATATTAACACCTGCAGCATTATTGATATTTAGGTCATAAAAGGTTTCCGTACTGGAAATCTGTTGTAAGGCTGAACCTGTAAAGTTGACCACACCGTTTGCTTCGTTGAATACCCCGGCATCGCTCCAGTTCCCATAGACACTGAGAGGATTGGTTCCCGTAATGTTAACAATCCCGCCGGCCTGTATGGTCATATTACGACAAACCGCACCCACAGCATAAATATTGGGGTCATTCGGGGTGAGAATGGCATTCGGGATAATCACATCTGTTGTGGTCAATGGAATATTACCATTCAGGCACCAGTTACTGGCCGTAAACCAATCGGTGCTGGTCACTCCGATCCAACACGTAGCAGGCATTACGGTGACAGGTCTGCTGACCGATGCTGCAACGCAGGGACCATTGGTTGGGATACAGCTTACGGAGCCAGATGAAGCCGTTCCCCAGTTGACAGTTATGGATGATGTCCCCTGTCCCGCGGTGATGGATGCTCCGGCCGGAACGCTCCAGTTGTAGGTAGCAGCATTGGTTGCTCCCGTAATGGTGTAAACCACACCTGAAGATCCGTAGCAGACCAGATCTGGGCCACTGATGCTGCCCCCTGAGGGAGCAGGCACACTGATCTGGGTAATGATGTTGCCGGAGTATGTACTGTAACCCTCAGAAACTACGTAGTAAGTCCCCGCAGGTAAAGTGGGCTGCATGGATGCTTGCGCTGTAGCGCAGATCGGGCCGTAGTCATCGTTGAAATACAATTGCGTTCCCAGATTGTCAAGTAACCTCATATATGTATCAAAGCCGGATCCGCAATGCGAAATCGTTACGATAGTTGGTGCTGTAAGGGTGAAAGAATAATAAATGTCATCACTGGCGTTTCCGATCTCATGGCCGAAACAATTCACAGTGCTGTTGTTCTGAGTATTGGAATATGAAGAGCAAGTCAGCGTACCCACATTGATGGGGTTCCCCTGGGTTGCCCCCACCGGGGTTGGTGTTATGTAAACTCCCACTGGGGCAGAATAGGCAGTAGCGCATGGAGAACTTGTCACGACACCCCTTACATACAAAGTATGACCCGGATTGGAGGCCGTCCATACGTAAGGATCCGTATTTGCCCAGTTGGTCCAGGCGCCACCGGTTCCGTCCCACTGATACTGGAAATAGTCAAAAGTTCCGACATAGGCTGTCAGGTCAAAATTCACTCCTGCCCCTACACATACGCTTGCCGGAACAGCAGCCATGCTTCCTGCATTGGTGGGTGCTGCTACATAAACACTGACAATATTCGAGTAGGCAGTGCACGGACCATTGGTATACACCCCCCTGACATAGAGGGTGTGTCCTCCATTACCGGAAGGCCAGACGTAAGGATTGGCCGTAGTCCAGTTGGTCCAGGCTCCGCCGGTTCCGTCCCATTGGTACTGGAAAGTACTCCAGGTGCCGCTGGTGGTGGTGGAATTAAAGGTAACGTTTGCTCCCTGGCAAACGGAGGCTGCACTGGCAGTAATACTGCCCGAAGGTGTCGGAAATGAGATCTGGGTGGAGAGCGTACCACAATTACTACCGTACCCTTCAGAAACCACATAATAGGTTCCCGCGGCCAGTGAGGTGGAAATGGATGCGCGGGTTCCGACGCAGAGAGGGCCGTTATCATCGACTGAGGTAATCAGACCTCCACCGCTGTTGAGTAGGTGCATGTAGGTATCGAACGAGGAAGCACAGTGCGAAATATCAACGGTAGCCGCCTGTGCGAGGGTGAAACGGTAATAGATATCATGACTGGCCTGTCCGTACTCATGCCCGAAACAATTTCCCGTACAGTTATTTTGAACATCAGTATAAGTCTGACATGTTAATGTTCCAAAATTGATAGGATTGGCAAACACAGCTCCCACGGGGGCAGGGGTTACATTAACAGTAACTGATGCCCCGACATTGCAGGCTCCCAGAGTGCCCACGACAGTATAGGTTGTGGTGGCGGCCGGTGTAACCACCTTGGAGGCTCCAGTACCTAGGCCGTGACTCCAGGAATAGGTGCTTGCTCCGGAGGCGGTCAGTGTGGTGCTCGACCCGGCACAAACCGGATTGGGTGAAGCCGTAACGCTGGTAGTGGGTGCGGTGATTGTGAACGTCCGGGTGTTGTTGACATTGGCAGGGTCACTCAGGTTACCGCAGTTGTCCATAACAGCTCCTGAGAGCCAAAGTGTATAGGTTCCAGCGGTGGTCATGTCAGGAATCACCGTCAGGACGAACTCATCTTCAAATGTTCCTCCGACATTACAGGCAGCCCCACTCACGTATGAAATAGTATAAGGGCCGCCAGGGCCGGTAAGGGTAAAATCTGAGCCGGTGATGCTGTTGCAACGGATATTCTCGTTGAAGCGGATGGTCAATGTATTGGCGCCACAGCTGACAGGTGTTTGTAGCCATGTCATATAAGGTCTGACATTATCAACAATACCCGCAGTTGATGCACCGAAATTAATGGTGTAGCCATTGAATGAACCGGTAAAATTATCAACAAAAAGCGCATAGGTCTGTCCTGCCGCTGTTGGTATGACTTTGTTATAACTGGAACAGGAATTCGGGCCATTGCAATACAAGGCATTGGCCTGATTGGGTCCGGTGGTTCCGGGGTTCGCACAGTAGTTACAGCTCACCTGCATCCCGCCACTGTATATTCCGGTGCATCCGGATCCGGTAGTAATATTATACAGCGCCCAATCGTAATCATCAGACATGTCCACAGGAGTAATGGTGAAATTAATATTCCCTGCCGTTTGTGTCGTGAAAATATACCAGGTGGAATTCTGTTCACCCACAGAGATGCAATTGGTCGGACAATAGTTATTACTGGCAGGACCCTGATAGGGCAGATCCGTGTAATTCCCCGGTCCGTTTGCCGAACTGGAATAGGAGTACACGCTATTGCAAACCGGTATTGCACCTAAACAATCACCATTGGTCGGAACCTGTGCCAGGGTATAAAAACAGGAAGCCATACTCAGCACAAGTGCAAGAAGGTAGTTTTTAATCATTTAGAAATAAATTGCAGTTTGGGGGAAAATAGATTTTCTGAGTACAAAATAATACAAAAAACACGAAAACCGCAAGGTCCTAAGAGATAATTATTAACAGTTTATTCATACGTAAAATTGCCTGATCGGATCATTCATTTAATACTGTATCCTGGCATGGGGCGACAGTTTCGTTTTATGCTCTGATGATCACTGCCCTGAAACAAAAACGATGAAAAGCAAATATTCCTATATTTGCACTCATGCTGAGAAAAACGTTTGCGGGATTATTCATCATGGCCTTGTTATTCAACACAAGCGGTGCATACCTTTTGTTCTCGGTATATCGTGCACAAGTCCGGAAGGAGATCAAAAAACAGATCAAACAATCCGTTCCCGCAGACCAGTTGCATTACCTGACCTTTGATTTGCAGGAAGTCGAAGATGGCAGTTCCGGGATCAGGTGGATACATGATGCAGAGTTTGTATACAAAGGCAAGATGTATGACATTGTCAGCAAGGCTACTGAAAATGGCAAGATCACTTATGCGTGTATCAACGACCATCAGGAAGAAAAGTTGTTTGAGCATCTCAGCAGTCTGGTGAATCAGCAATGTAAAAGCGACCGGCAGGCACAGCAGAAGCAGAGACTAGTTAATCTGATGCTTGGGCTGACATTCATTCAACCCCTGGCACCCGGTGAGCAGGGCCTGCCTGAATTCTCGGCTCCGGAAATGCCTTATTTATTTTCGTTTCAGAATGAAGCCGGAGAGGTGCCAACCCCACCGCCGAATCGTCACGATGAGGCCTGCCGGGCATAATATCCGGGCAGGTGAAAAAAGCCATATATTTGTAACAAATTTACACTTCTAAATATCTCAATAAGATGATAAAAAGATCTTTTCTGATACTGTTTCTGGCGATGCTTGCCGGTTTTGTACAGGCTGCCTTCGTCAACCAGGAAACAGCAGCCACTGTGGGACTCAACTACTGGAAAGCCCATGCACCCAAAGATCTGTCGGTGAACCAGGCGGACATTGTGCGGACGATTACGCACACAGATGCCTCTGTAGCCATTTACTATATTTTCGACATTCAGAATTCAGGATTTGTGATCGTAGCTGCAGATGATGCCATGTTTCCTGTGCTTGCGTTTTCCTATGAAGGGAACTGGCGTGAAGATGAGCAGCCTGAACAACTGATCTCCTGGATGGAGGAATACAGTATGCGGATTACAGCGGTGAGAAATGAGAAGCGGACTGCCGACGCGCGGGTTTCGCAGGTCTGGCAGTATTACGCTCTGAACAAAGAACTCCCGCAGGGAAAAGGGAATAATAAAAGTATTGATCCTCTTTGCACAACCCGATGGGACCAGGGATCGGGGTACAATTATTACTGCCCGCTCCATCCTGCAGGTCCCGGAGGTCGTTGCTATGCCGGTTGCGTCGCTACCGCCATGTCGCAGATCATGAAATTCTGGAACTGGCCCTTACAGGGTGAAGGCTCTCATTCATACACTCACCCTTACTATGGCGCGATCACTGCGGATTTTTCAGCGACCACCTACGCCATGGATTCCATGACAAACACACTCAACTCTGTCAGTAAATACTCGATCGCACGACTGATGTATCATTGCGGTGTGGCGGTTGAAATGAACTACACACCAACAGGTTCGGGCTCGTATACGGGGCTGGCCAAAGATGCGATGAAAGACTATTTTCAGTACCGGTCCACCATCAAACTGATCGAGAAGAGTGATTATACCTGGTACGACTGGAAAATCATGCTGCGGGAAAACCTGGAAGACGGGAAACCTATCCTGTATTCCGGTTCGGGCAGCGGCGGAGGCCATGCCTGGGTTTGCGACGGTTATTCAGACACCGCCCACTTCCATATGAACTGGGGATGGGGAGGATACAGTAATGGTTATTTCCTTGTGGATGATCTGAGCAGTTTCCCTGACGGACACCAGGCTGTAATCAACATCGTTCCGTATTTCGCTCCCTATTGCCTTTCGCATAAGGTATATACTGACCAATCCCGGGCATTCGGCGATGGAAGTCTTTATTCCTACTATTGGAACAACACTTCCTGCGAGTCGCTGATTCAGCCTCCCAACGCAGTTTCTGTGGACCTTGTATTCACCCAGTTCAACACTGAGGAAAACAAGGACGTGGTCTGGGTTTACGATGGGGCTACCACCAGCGCTCCGCTTCTGGGAACCTATTCCGGCAACGTCATCCCTCCTGCCCTCACATCCAGCGGCGGAAGCATGCTGATCGTGTTCAGCAGCGATGGTGCTAACCAGTTCCAGGGCTGGGAGGCCATGTACAATGCTACGGTGATAGGCGCTCCGGAGAATGAAGCAGGAACTTCCGTTATGATCTTCCCTAATCCTGCCACTGACAGGATTAATCTGCATATGAACCCATACGACACTAAAGAACGCTCTCTGCGATTGACCAACCTGACAGGACAGCTGCTTGTTCAAGCCCTGATCCCGGAAGGGCGGACAGATTTCAGCATCGATGTGAGCGAAATGCCGAAAGGGGTTTATGTGCTTTCTCTTGAAGGACCTGATCACATTCAGCACAGTAAAATCGTGCTGCGATAACGGATCCTTGCGTTTTTAGGGCTGGCCCGGCAGATTCTGCCTGCCGGAAAATGAATGGACAGGTCACAAGGGATGATAAATCCCGGACAAACCTGTGATTCACTTGCTTTCAGGGAGCCGGGATCCGGCGGGACAGCCTCTTTAATTTCAAAAGATATAGTAATGAAAAAAGTAATATTAATATTATTTGCTTTCTGTAGTATTCAATACCTTGAGGCGCAGGTGGCCACGGTGACTGACGCCGATCATCAGAAAGCATTGGAAAATGTTCTGTTCACCGCGGATGACCCTATGCTTCATACTTACACCAATGCCAACGGGGAAGCGGATATCAGTGCATTCAGCAAAACTGAGATGATAGAGATTCGCCTGATGGGATACAAAAGTCAGAAAATGACTTATCAGCAATTATCATCACAGGGATTCAAAATCAGCATGAAACAAAGCGGCGTGTCTCTTGATGTATTCGTTGTTTCCGCAACAAGATGGTCGCAGCCCGCCAATGATGTACCCGGCAGAATCACTACCATTCCCGTCCGCGAAGTCAGCCTGCTCAATCCGCAAACAGCCGCTGACCTTCTGGGCGTTTCGGGTAAAGTATTCATCCAGAAAAGTCAGCAGGGAGGCGGGAGTCCGATGATCCGGGGCTTTGCCACCAACCGTCTGCTGTATACCATCGATGGGGTAAGGATGAATACCGCGATTTTCCGGGCAGGGAACATTCAGAACGTGATCTCTTTGGATCCATTGTCGATCGAGAACACCGAAGTTTTTTTCGGACCGGGTTCTGTTATGTACGGCAGCGATGCCATCGGGGGTGTGATGAGCTTTCAGACCCTGAGCCCTCAGTTTTCGACCAGTGAAAAGCCTTTGGTCACAGGTAAGGCGCTGACCCGTTATTCTTCAGCCAATAACGAATTAACGGCCCACCTGGATGTTGGCGTTGGCTGGCGGAAGTTCGCCATGATCACAAGCATCAGCAGCAGCAATTTCGGCGATCTGAAAATGGGCAGTTACGGACCGGAGGAATACCTGCGGCCGTTCTATGTGCAACGCCAGGATAGTGTGGACGTGATTGTGACCAACGATAACCCAAAAATTCAAAAGCCATCGGCTTATTCACAAATCAACCTGATGCAGAAACTCCGCTATAAACCCTGCGATAAACTGGATATTCAGTATGGTTTCCATTATTCCGTCACCTCGGATTATGCGCGTTATGATCGTCATATCCGTTACAAAAAGGGACTTCCCAGATATGGAGAATGGAATTACGGACCGCAGGAATGGATGATGAACAACCTGAGTGTTACGCATACCGGGAATAATACGGTTTACGATGAAATGAGCATCAGGCTTGCTGTTCAGAACTTTGAGGAAAGCAGGATCGACCGCGATATCAATAAGGACGAACGGCATATCAGAACAGAAAACGTTGCTGCATATTCGGGCAATATTGACTTCAGCAAGGGCCTGGGTAAAAAGCACAAACTGCTCTACGGGCTGGAGGCTGTCTATAACGATGTGATAAGCACCGGTACAGACGAGGATATAGCAGCAGGCACATCAGCGAAAGGACCATCCAGGTACCCCCGCTCCACCTGGGCGTCTTATGCCGCTTACCTCAGTTATCAATTCCGGATATCGGAAAAAGTTATGCTTCAGGCAGGCGCACGTTACAACCAGTATGTCCTGGAGGCCGAATTTGATACTACCTTCTACCCTTTCCCCTACACCAATGCAAGTATCAACGATGGTTCCGTTTCCGGTAGCCTCGGCCTGGTTTACCGTCCCACAGAGAAATGGGCGATTAACCTGAACCTCTCCACCGGGTTCCGCTCACCCAATGTGGACGACCTGGGTAAAGTATTCGATTCAGAACCCGGGGCAGTTGTCGTACCAAATCCCGGACTTAAAGCGGAATACGCGTGGAATGCGGAAGTCGGCCTGGCAAAAGTATTCGGGGAAGTTCTCAAAATTGATCTGACGGGCTATTACACTTATCTGCAGAATGCAATGGTCCGCAGGGATTTTCATCTCAACGGGCTCGATAGTATTTTGTACGACGGAACCCTGAGCCAGGTACAGGCAGTTCAGAATGCAGCTTATGCCCAGATATACGGAGTACAGGCAGGTTTGGAGATGAAACTGCCCTTTGGTCTGGGATTAAGTTCTGATTTCAATTACCAGATAGGCATTGAGGAACTTGACGACGGAACGAGCAGTCCCTCACGCCATGCTCCTCCCTGGTTCGGAACCAGCAGAATATCCTACAATAAAGACCGCGTAAATCTCCAGCTGTATGCCATTTACAGCGGAGCCAAAAAGTTCTCTGAATTACCTGAGGAAGAAAAGGGCAAACCTGAGATTTATGCGATTGACGAAAATGGCGACCCCTGGTCACCTTCCTGGTATACCCTGAACTTTAAAGCAGAGGTCAAAGTCATTGAAAAGCTGTTTGTAAGTGCAGGCGTAGAAAACCTGACTGACAGGCGTTATCGGCCCTACAGCTCAGGCATCGTTGCTGCCGGAAGAAATTTCGTGGGTAGCCTCAAATTGGTATTCTGACCTCATTTATGAAACGGCGGGAGTTCACTACCCGCCGTTTTTTTTTCTTCCTCTGTTACATCCCGCCTCATGCTGATCATCACAGCCACCGCCAGCAGGATGATCCCCGCCACAAAAGCCCCGGTAAATCCGAATAATTCATAGAACCAGACGCCAAGCAAGGGCGCAAAGAATGACCGAAGCCCGGTGAAGCTCAGATGAATCGCCTGGTAATCAGAAGCCTCTTCCCTCTTACAGAAGTAGGCTGAACCAATAGACCAGAGCAGTGACATGGTCGCGGCAAAAACGCCGTTAAATAGCATGGCCACAAAAAGGCAATAGTATACCTGAATGCCAAATATTTCAGTTTTTGCCGGGAAATATTCGGTGAGCATAATAAACAGAAGATAAAACAACAGGGAGCCAAAAGTGATAGCAGCGAACTTTCTGGGGGCTATCTTCCCCATGAGTCTGCCGAAAAATGGCAATAAAACGATGGCCAGGAGATTATATGAATTCCTGTAGAAGGCAACGCTTGAATAATTTAATCCCAGAGCAACTTCATAAAAAATTGTGATAACGGAAACGGTACCCATGAATGCAAAACCGTAGTACATGAAACTGACCTCGAAACGGCGGAAGGCCTTATTGCTCTTGAGTATCGACCGCATTTTGGACCAGGAGAAGCTCAGATTCCCGAATAGAGACCTTGACTGACCCTGATACTCATCTGATGTATACGGAATTCTTGAGAAAAGCCATACTGACAATATCCCCAGTATGGCAACCAGAGGAAAAACAAAACGGTAACTTTGGGGTTCATAATCCAGAAGCAATCCATAGAAGAAGGTGACCAGCAGCATCACGATCTTGTTTATGGTTGTTGCATGGCTGTATAATATCCCGAAATTCTGGTGGGAATAGTTCTTCTTCAGGAAGAGGTTTATGACCGGGTAAAGGATGGGATTCGCAAAATAATAGATCAGAAAGATCAGCAGAAAGAGATAGTGAAAAACAGCCATCTGCGGATGGTTGGCCGGATCAGCCGGAAAGAATACGAGTGCGGTGAGGGGCAACCTGGTAAAGATGGCAGTGAGAAGAATGAAACGCTGCTTGTTCCTGACCCGGTTCACCCATTCGTTCAGAAGCACAGAGAAAACCAGCACGAAAACACTGGCCTGAAAGAGCAGGCCCACCTGAAGATTACTGCCTTTCAGGCTTTTCAGGAATACAAACTCATTCAAAGCAAGGATACCGAGAATGACCCCTTCAATAATCGAATACGCCAGATGCAGTAGATAGGTACTCCTCTCCGGGGCCTTTTCGGGAATCCTGAATATTTTCAGCATAAGGATTAACGAACACTGATGAGCTCAACTTCGAACACCAGCGGAGTATAGGGTGGTATCGTACCTGTATAGGTATCACCATAACCCATTGAAGAAGGGACCACCAGCAGGGCTTTGCCTCCCGCATTCATAAAAGAAACACCGAGTTCCAGTCCCGGAATAATCTCTCCCTCTCCTATCCTGAACTCAAGTGGGCCATAGGTTTCAGAGTTTTCAAAGATCGTCCCGTTCAGATATGAGCCAATATATTTCACGCTGACAAGTTTCCCCACCACTGCCGGGGAACCGTTCCCTTTTTTGGTTTCCACATAATAGAGCCCGCCGTCCCTCGGGGTTGTGGTAATGCCCTTCTTTTTAATATAAGCTGCGATATCAGCTTTCTCTCTGGCCTCCATTCTTGTTTTATAATCAGCGGGGTCTGATAAACTGAGCAGTTCAAGTTCAAACAACAGCGGAGAATAAGGCGGCACCAAACCGGGTATTCCTTCCTCTCCGTAGGCAAGGGACGAAGGCAGCAGTACCCTTGCATGGCTGCCGGCATTCATCTTATGCAGCGCTTCCTCGATACCCGGAATTTCAAAATCCTTCCCCATTTCAAAAAATATCGATGCACCACTCTCATCATGCGAGCTGAAAAGCTTCTCTCCGCTAAGAAAAGATGCAGAATAATGAATTTCAACCACTATTCCTGCAGCCGCTTTTGGTCCTTTGCCATTCCTGAGTGAGAGAATATAAAGTCCGGATGCGTCTGCTTTGGTCCGGATGGCATTTTCGGCCAGATAAGCGTCGATCATGCCCTGCTCCTGCTCTTTCATTCTTTGCAGTTCTTCCTCCTGTTCGGCCTTCAATAAGGCCATTTCCTTGTCGAAGTCTGCTTTTGACTGAATTTTTAAAAGACGGATATCAAAAAAAAGCATCGTTCCGCTGTCAAGCTCCGGCATATTGCCGTAACGCTTCAGGGAATCGGCGGGGACAATAAAGGTTGCACTGTCACCCAGGTGCATCATCGCAATCCCCTCAAAGATATCACCATCAAAGCCCGGCGGATCCAGCGGAAAGCTGAACGGGCCGGGAAGTTCTGATGAATTGAACAGAACAGAATCTCCGTCCCGGTAAACCATGTTTACGGTGACCACATCCCCTTCAAGAGGCATAGGGGCACCTTCATTCTCGATATGAAACTGGTAATAAAGCCCTGAGCGGCTCTGGCGGAAACCGGGATAATCAGACCCGCAGGAAGCCAATAAAACAGTGACACCGAGAAGAAGTATTGTTTTGATCGCTTTCATCATAATTCATCAGAAGACTTCGAGCAGTTCAACATCATACACAAGTGTGGCCCTTTTGGGGATTTTGTTATCATCCCCCAACAGTCCAAAAGCAAGATGTGAGGGGATCACAAGGCGGGCCTTCTCTCCTTTTTTCATTAACATAATGCCCTCTTCCAGGCCATTTTCCACTTCATCCTGCCCCAGCCTGAATGATTTGAGGCCATCCGTCTTTGAATCATAAACCACCTGCCCGCTGATCAGGTTGACCCTGAAGCGGATCTGCGCGGTCATGTCCTTCTGAGGCCTGGTGCCCTGTGTTTTAAGGTAAATTTCGTATCTGAGCCCCGTTCCGGTTTTGATCATGTCCCACCCCTTGCGTTGGATGTAATTGTCGATCTGCCGGTTCTCCCTTTCCACCAGGGTCTGGTTAACATTCATCAGGGAGTTTTTATAATCCACCGTATCCACTTCCGGAATCTGTTCCTGCTGTCCCGAACCACAGGAAGTGCAGGTCAGTATGATGAGCAGAACAAATGGGAAAAATAAGGCTTTCATCACCTGGTAAACGGAAACGGCTGACATTTCTTATGATTGAAGATTTTTTAACTCAGATGCATATTGGGCGATCACATTCTGAAACAGAACAACAGCTTCATCAAAACTGCAGTAAAGGTCGCCTCCTGCAGCATTTTTATGCCCACCGCCATTGAAATGGGAACGGGCTATCCTGTTCACATCAAATGATCCTTTTGAACGGAGGGAGATTTTAATCTTATCCTGACGCTCAGTAATCAGGGCACCGAATTGTACGCCTTTGATGCCCAGGGTATAATTAACCACACCTTCTGTATCCCCGTTCCTGAACTCAAATTTTTCAAGTTCTTTGATACTCAGGGCTATCCAGGCTGTCCCGATGTCCTGCATGACATGCAGTTTTTCGCTCAGGCAATAACCCAGCAGACGCAGGCGCTTTTCAGAATAGGTATCATACACCTGGCGATGAATGTGTTCCACATCGATTCCCTTGCGTACAAGTTCGGCCGTAACGGTAAATGTGTTGGCATAATGACAGGCATAACTGAAGGATCCGGTATCTGTCATGATGCCCACAAAAAGGCACTCTGCTGCTTCCCTGCTGATCAGTTCGCTATGTCCCGATTCGTCTATGAGACGATAGAGCAGTTCTGCTGTGCTTGAAATTTCAGTATCCGTATAAGCAATATCACAAAATTTACCCCTGGAGATGTGATGGTCGATCAGAAGACATGGGGCTTTGCTTTCTTCAAAATCAGCCTGCACCCCGTTTAAACGGTCAGCCGTATTAAAATCGACGCAAATCAGAAGATCAGCTTCAAGAATGACCTGCCGGGCCTCCCGGCGTTCCCTGTCATGAATCAGAATGTCAGAAGCCCCCGGCATCCAGGCCAGGAAATCAGGGAATTCGTCCGGTGCAATGACCCTTGCAGCGATGTTCCGGGCTTTCAGATAGTGCCACATGGCCAGGGCAGAACCCACGGCATCGCCGTCAGGATTGGTATGCATGAGGATAACAGCAGAGCGCGCCTGTCCCAGCAAATGATCAATGCTCTCAATAAGTTCTTTTTTCAAGGCTTTCCGCAATTCTTCCACAAAATTAAAATTTTAGGCAAAACACTTGACACGGCCTTCAATTATATTATATTTATGGTCTCCAATCTTATAATTCATAGCGTGTTCGTAAACGTTATCCTTTATCCTTATGGCCGGTAATTTCACCTTTTTCATTATTAAACCCGTTGCATTCCGGAAAAACTACACGGGTATGATCCTGGCACGAATGAGCCAGGCAGGTTTCAGAATCAGCGCACTCAGGACAACCTGGCTGAGCATCGCGCAGGCGCAGGAGTTCTATAAGATACATTCAGAAAGGCCATTTTACACCGACCTTTGCGAGTTCATGAGCTCGGGTCCTGTCGTGGTCGGTATACTGGAAAAGGAGAATGCCGTAGAGGACTACCGGAAACTCATCGGAGCCACCAACCCTTCTGAGGCTGAAGAAGGCACCCTGAGATCTCTCTTCGGAACCTCTCTGAGGGCCAATGCCGTTCACGGATCCGACAGCGATGAAAATGCTATACGTGAGGCATCCTTCTTTTTTACTCCGGAAGAAAGGTACTGATCATATTATTAATGCAGTCCATCCGGGATGCTGATCAGCATACTGAATAAGTATGTTTTAATTATCCCGAAAATCTAACTGAAGTTAAAGCTTAACGAACCTCAGCTTCCGGGAAATATTCCCTGAAAGTCTTGTCAGAGTAGAAGATGACTATCTTTTCAATATGCCGCCCGTTTGCTTCAGTTCTTTTTGAAGGAATACTTAAGGGAATTTCCTTTGATTTTTCCTGAACAAGGTCCATTGGCGCTTCGTTTATCACATTCTCAGCGACTTTAACTATCGGTTCAGATTCATCTATATCACTGACTGACAGACTATTAGTATCAATTTCAGAAGTCAATTCAGGCTGTTTTTCCTCAATAATCTGCCGCTCAGGAAGGGATTCCTCTTTCACTGATTCGAGTGAAAAAAGGTCGGGCTGAAAGCCCTTATGCATACTGCCTGAGCCATTTATGAGCCATTCGGAATTGATATCAGGATAACGGCGCAATACCTTTTGTATCAAATCCAGACTCGGCATGTTCCTGCCGGAGAGGATATGACTGATGGCCGAACGCTGAACACCGATCTCATCTGCAAAACGTGAGGCGTTCAGATTATAAACTTTTAATATGAGTTGAATTCTGTCAACCATAAGCTGAGAAATTGAATATTTGATTACAAAAGTAATTAATTTGCGCGATTACAACAGGCAAATGTTAAAATTCATTTTGGTGAAATACTGTTTAACAATGTATACAGTTGTTGCGGCTTGAAATAATTAAGATTTAAATACTCATATTCTGTATTTTATGAATATTTCACTTCTTCCTTAAAGAAATCAGTGATAATGATCAGTGTTTGAATAATAGCATTATATAAATTCATCATAGACACTGATAATCTGTTAATTAGTAGATTCTTTAAATGTTATTTATACCATTTCCCGCTAGTTACAAATAAAATCTCAGAAATTTGCAGTTGTAACATTGTGACATTCGTATACATGATCATTATTAACTTGATATAGTGTTCTTTTTATCATCATGTTTACATGTGTCATTTCTATAATTATACATTTGTAACCTAATATGTGTTTACTTATGTAACCGTCTCTGCGCTTAAATATTGATCATTATCAGGATTCACACCTATGACCTGAAAAGGATTTTCGGTTTCATCCGGCCCATTCTCCGGGCTTTAAAAATGGAGACAAAACCCGACAATCGTGCTTCTTGTAATTCAATGTCAGAGAGATACAGCCGGTTGATCCTACTTTACCTCCCCTTCTTTCCCCTGGAGGTTGTGAGCTTGCTTCGGGCAGTTCCGCACCCGCATATACAGCAGGCAGGTAAAAGCGGCTTTAATCAGGCCGGTGCAGCCTGAGCTTTCCGTATCTCTTAAGTTTACTTGTAGTGAAATGAACTGAGACAGCCTGACGGCCTTTACTTCCCTGAAGAAGCATCCCTTTCAAGCACAGCTTTGTAGATCACCTGCTGGATCAGTGTGCGGATGCCTGATTCGAGGAGCCGGTTGTTTTCCGAATAAGGACATGTTCTGTTGGAAAGGAATACATATACTATATTGTATCGGGGGTCGGCCCAGACATATGTGCCCGTAAAACCGGAATGCCCAAAGCTCTCATCAGAGGCCTCCTTGCAGGTCGGACCGCCGTCACGGTCAGGCATGGGCTTGTCGAACCCCAAACCTCTCCTGTTGTCTTTAAACTGATAACGGGTAAATTCTTTAACGGTCGACTCCATGAAATACTGCTGCCCTCCATATGATCCACCCTGTATCAGCATCTGAAGCAAAATGGCGATATCATTCGAATTGGAAAAAAGACCGGCATGGCCCTGTATTCCACCGAACATCGCGGCCGTGGGGTCATTTACATCCCCCTGCAGCAACTGGTGCCTGAAAAAAGTATCCTGCTCTGAAGGTATGATACGGTCAAGACTGAAGTATTTCCTGGGCTCATAGCATAGTGTGGTCAACCCCAGTGGTTTGTAGAAATTACTGAGCAAATACCGGTCGATGCTCTGGTTGGTGGTCGTTTCAATCAGCTTTTTCAGCATCATGAAGCCCAGATCGCTGTATTTGTACTTACTGTTCTCACGTAAGTCGCTGTTGATGATCGCCGTAAAGAGCGTATCAGGATAATCGGCCCGGATGTACAGCTGCTCTGCCACACGATAAGGAAAAGCAGCGGATTTCTCCGTACGGAAAATCGTTGTATCGGGTTTTCCATTGATCATGTGTGACTTGTAAAAAGGGATAAAGGGCTTCAGCCTGGCCTGGTGAGCCATCAGGTTGCGGATGATCAGATCGGTTTTGTTGCTGGAGATCGGAAGAGCACACGTCTGAACTCCAGTCACATTCCTTTATCT